>JBEKXG010000317.1:0-6148 GCA_049512295.1 Syntrophobacteraceae bacterium | reverse complement strand
GGTAATCCCAGTAACCCATTGAATTTAATGGAGCCGGCGATGGGATTTGAACCCGCGACCTGCTGATTACGAATCAGCTGCTCTGCCACTGAGCTACGCCGGCTCACGGCTGGAAATGCTTGTACCACAAGGGCTTTTGAAAATCAAGCAAGCGTGCCCCAACAGATCGAGACCCCGGCAAGGAGCGGTTCATCCCCATCTTCATTTACGTGCCGGGGGAGGGCTCGGCATCCAGTGGGTGAGCCGGTTTTTCGGATTCGGGCGCCTGCCCTGGACCCGTCCCCGCTTTGGCCCATAGACGTCAACTTGAGACGCAAGAGGCCACCATTATCAATCCCACAATAGTGTTGACCTTCGTGGTCTTCCCTCTCTTCGTGTCCGGCCCCCACCTTTCCGCCGGGAACCCCACAGCTTTTTCCGGCTTGTTTTCGTGCTCTTCGTGCCGGGAAAAGTCTGTTTTGCCTTTTTACTTTTGCCTTTTGCTTTCTTCGTGCCTCCTTCGCTCTTCGTGACGGGAAAAAGCGCTCAAATCACAGTCAGTCTTGACTTTTGGCTGCGGCCATGGCCGGGGTGACAATGGGGGGGGGGCAGCAACGACCCTGTGAGCTATTACGGACGGGAACTCCTCTGATCGGATGAAAAATTTTTCCTGCGCTGATATCGTTTAGTCGCACATCCGAGCCCAGGCGAAGACGATTTTGATTGACTATATGCGATTATCTACATATATAGATAAACCAATCTAGCGGTTTCGCGGCGATTGAGGGCATTTACTCAACCGGGTTGATCAAGAAAGTGGCGCCGGCCATGACTGAAGAAAACATCTCTTACTTACTTGCCGATACCGAACGTCTCCAGCGCGCGGCTGACATCCTGAAAGCCGTTGCACACCCCGTCAGGCTCGGAATAATTAACTTCCTCGAAGCCGGAGAACAGCCTGTAGCCCGGATATGTAAGTGGCTCAGCGCGCCCCAGCCCTACATTTCGCACCATCTGAACCTGATGAAGGCCAAGGGGATTCTCGCGTCGAGAAGAAACGGCAGCCAGGTCCTCTATTCGGTTGCCGATAAAAACGTGATCGAGGTGATCCACTGCGTCCGCAGGCACGGGCAGGACCGTGAAGGCTGTGCGCCGGGATTGCCCGGGAATGACGAAACTTAAAGACTTGGAAGAGGGGCGAATGTGCTTCCATACCCACGCCCCTAAAAGCTTGTTGTTCAGTTCTGCGAGGTCAACTTTATTTTTCAGGAGGTAGAACCATGTCGGATTCAGCAGTTTTTGAGAAAAAAATCGATCCCGGCGCCCAAGTTTCACCCGAGCGTGAATCCTGCACCTTTATCTGCAGCCGAGACACGCTGGACGGCGCTTATCCCGCCCTCGTACTGGCGATAAACTCCAGAAGGCTGGGAATGGACGCCAACGTCTTCTATACTTTCATGGGGATCAACGTGATCCGCAAGGGCGGCTGGGCCAAGTGCAAGTTCATTCCCGGCGGGACAATGGGGGCGATCCCCGGCATGTCTGCCTTTGCGAGCTGGATGATGAGGAAGAAAATTTATAAAGCAGGCATTCCGGCCCTGGATGAACTTATGGAAGTTGCACAACTTGAGGGGGTCAGGTTCGTTGCGTGCAAAATGACCATCGATATGATGGGCCTGCGCGAGGAGGATTTCATCGAGGGCGTCGAAATCCAGACCGCCGAAGATTACCTGAAACACGCGCGCAACTGCAAGATCAACATGTTTACATAACATGCCCGGCGCCTGGCGCGCGCCCGGCGGAGCCTGGAGATGGGGGGGGGAATCATTTCCGGAATCATTCCCCCCCATCGCGGAGCGTGGGGTTTGTTCGAGATGCGCGCGCCTGTTCCACCCGATCGTGCACCGGACAGTTGGCAATCGCGTCCTGCTTCTCCCCCATTTCCTGCTTGGTTCTGAAAATCCAGGAACTTGAATCGGAAAAGCAATAGATCGCCAGTTCGCATTCTTTACATCGTTCCATCTTTAAGAATCCTTCGAAGATTTAGGAGTCACGATTTCCCTCCTTTTCTCCGCTCCATTCAATATATCTCTTCAGAGTCATTGTTTGCCGCAGTCTCGCCGGATATCCGCCGAACGTATTGGTCCCACTCGATCGGGAGCAGATACCTCTTGCGGCTGTTGCACTGCCTGCACGCCGGGACAGTATTGCCACGGGTGGATTTACCCCCGCGTATGAGCGCAACGATATGATCCATCGTCAGCTCGGCGGGGGGTACCGGCTCATGGCAATAGTAGCACACTCCCCTGGCGAGTTGGCGCTTCCACCACTGCGTCCTGCGAAGCTCCCTCGCCTTTTCTTTTTGTTTTCGGAGCTGCTCGGGCGTTATGGACACTATGAACGATGGTTCTTGTCCACTCTCCATGAATCTTCAATCTGCTCCCGCGGGAGAATTACTTTTGCCTTTTGCCTTGCTTAGCTTATTGGACGCCTACTCCTTTGCCGCCCTGATGGCGACATAGAAGGTGTTGGCGCCGCGTTTTACGAGCAGAAGCAGGGGTTCGCCCTTTTTCATCTTGTCGGTGGTCTGCTTCCAGTCGCGAACGGTTTGAATCTTTTGCCGGTTCACTTCCTTTACGATATCTGCGGCGTGCAGCCTGGCTTCGGCGGCCGGGGTCCCCGGCGCAATCTCGGTTATGACAACCCCGCTTTCTTTTTCATCGACACCGAATTTCTGGGCCAGCTCAGGGGTAAGGTTCTGAACCGTTATGCCCCAGGCGCTCTCCGTTTTCGGACCGGCGGCTTTTTGCTGAGGGGTCTCTTCGGGCATGGTCCCAATGGCTAACTTGACAGTGACCGGCTTCCCGTCCCGAATGACCTGGATTGCCGCTGTGCTCTCAGGAGTCATTGCGGCGACGGAGCGTGAGAGCATATTGGCGTTTTCGACGGCTTTTCCGTTAAGAGATTCGACGATATCCCCTCTTTTCAGTCCGCCCTTTTCAGCGGGGCTGTCCGGAATTACGTCGGATACGATTACGCCTTTTGTCAGCGAGGTGCCGAAAGACTCGGCAAGTTCGGGCGTGATGTCCTGGATCATTATACCTAACCACCCCCTGATGACCTTCCCGGTCTTTAGCTGCGCAAGAATGTCCTTTGCCATATTGATCGGCGTGGCAAACCCGATCCCCTGGCCCTGGGCAACGATAGCCGTATTGATGCCGACCACTTCGCCGTTCATATTGAACAGGGGCCCTCCACTGTTGCCCGGGTTGATCGCCGCGTCGGTCTGTAGAAAATCGTCATACTGGCCGGCCCCTATTACGCGGCCCTTTGCGCTGATTATGCCCGAAGTGACGGTGTTGCCCAATCCGAAAGGGTTCCCCACGGCTATGACCCAGTCGCCCACTCGAATCGCCTCCGAGTCACCGAGTGTTGCCGGTTTGGGCAGTTTCTCTTTAACTTTTATCTGGATCAGGGCAATGTCCGTCTTCGGGTCCCGTCCCACCACCTTGGCGTCATATTCATTTCCCTCGGTGGTCTTGATCTTGATCTCATCGGCTTTTTCGACGACATGGTTGTTGGTGAGGATAAGCCCGTCCTCGCCGATTATGAAACCCGAGCCGAGGGCGTGTGTTTTCATCTGCCCCTGGGGTGTGTCTCCGAAGAAACGCTTGAACTCATCGCCGAAAAATTCGCGGAAAGGCGAATTAGGCCCGAAGAAAGGCTGCATTGGATTTTCCTTGAGCGTCTGGGTGGTCGAAATGTTGACCACGGAGCCTTTGACCGCTTCGACGAGGTCCGCGAACGATACGGGCCCCTGTGCCGGATGAGCGCTTGGACCGCAGAAGAGAAAAACGGAGAAAAATAATACCCCAAAACAGACAAATCTGGTGATGCCTGAAAGATTTCCACCACGAACTCGCATGAAAGCTCCTTTCTGATAGAACCGCTAAGCGTTGGAAACAACTATAATAAGGCAATAGTGAGATACTTTGTCAATAAAAAAGCTACCCACTCGCCGCTGAAGCTGCTTTCGGTGTTTCCAGGAGTTAATCGAAAGTGTTAAGATGATTATTAACCCGGTTCCGTTGGAATTCAATCTCTACCCAAACATGGAAAGTTAAGAAGAACGACTCATGAAAGCAACCACAATTAACTTGATCGAAGCCTGCGACACGGCCTCCGGCATTGTTATCCAGGCGCGCGAAATAGATAGGCTGTACCGTAAAGGAATCCAGTGTCTCGGAGAGGGGGAGCTGCGAAGCGGGGTCATGAGTCTTGCGGCGGAAGCGATTCGCGACGAGGGGCTTAGCGAGGAGGTTTTCGTCAGCGATGAAAACATGGTCAGCTTCCTGTGCGGGGTATGGATTCAGTTTCTGCTGGTCGAAGTGGCCGGGCTCAAGAAAGACAAGCTAAAACACCTCGCCCGGAAAGTTTTCGGGGAAACCATGGAAAACAAGCTTTTGCACTGACCCGCTGCGAAAAGGAGCGGGTAGCGGGGAGCGAAAAACCCGCGCCGGGCCTTTTCATGATTCGGGGCGCCCCTCGGGGCATGAGAGACTGCCACGTTCAAAATCCCTCGTAAGATAGACTTGTATACTACACTCAGTGTCGGGGACCCCTTACAGCCAATTCCTCATTGCTCATTCATAATTGCGTGTTCTCACCGTCCTCAGTCCTCCGTCCGCCTTCTCGCCCGAAATCCTCCACTATGGTCTTTTCATTTGGCAGTTGGCTGAAGAATTTCCTTGCCTCAAAGAAATTATGCAACGTGACACTGACAGCGACGAATTCCTGGTTATGCCTGTTGAGGCCGCTGTCTATGCGCTGTATCCCTATTGCTTCCGGCATGCCTGCCAGCGCTCGGAGGAGGCCGCGTATGCCCCGTTCGAGAACCTGAATCCGGAACACCAGCGGGTGGCGCCAGGGCGCACCGAGGTCCCAGTGGACCTGAAGCATTTGCTGCACCAGAAGGGAGTGCCTGTGGTGAAGGTCCTGGCAGTCCCGGTGGTGGAAAGTTACACCCCTTTCGCTAAGGGTGGCTAAGACATTGTCCTGTCCGGGCAGAGGATTGCAGCAGCGCGCGAATTTGAAAACAGCCTTGTCCAGGCCTGAAACCGAAAGCGTGTTTTGCGCGAGGCCTTCCGCTTCGCCCTGCTTCCTGGACTCATCGGGTCTGTGGCCCTCGAGGTAATAGAGCACGAGCTGCGGGGAAACGATGTCCTGGCCGATGTGAACGTACAGCTCATGAAGATCCTTGAGGTTCAGTATCTCCAGGATCAGCCGAATGTTTTCTCCCTCCAGGACGGAAGAGGAGAGTTTATGCCGCACAATTTCCTGGAGCAGAATGTCCCTGCCTGCCTGCTGGGCGAACTTCAGCCGTTTTTGATGCAGGCGCCTGTTGATAGCCGTCCGGGCTTTGGGGGTTTTACAGAGCGTCTCCAGGTCGGTGTCCACGTCCAGCGGTTCGGAAGAGGTAAGGATTTCGACCGTGTCTCCGTCCTTCAACCGGCCTGTGATCGGCGTCCATGAGCCATTCACCAGCGCGCCCTCGCAGTTGTCGCCCAGCTCGGAATGGATGCGATAGGCAAAATCGAGGACGATGCTCGCCTTGGGAAGATAGTAAATGTCTCCGGCAGGACTGTAGGTATAGATTTCCTCGGCTTCCGAGAGCCGGATCAGCGCTTTTCGATGAGTGGCGGCCCCCCCGTATTCGCCTATGTCGCGCAACAGCTCGCTTATTTCCTGCCAGTGCTCGTCGGTTAGCCCTTTTTGCGACTCCCATGCCCGAAGGATTTCGCCGTTTGCCCACTTTTCCATCTCGACGGTTCGTATTTTGACCAGGTAATTGCTCCCGCTGAGATGAATCCTCGTGTGCAGGCTCCGATACCCGTTTGCCTTGGGATTGGCGATAAAATCCCGCAGGCTCTTGGGGATTGCCGCAAGAGTATTGTTCACTAGCCCGAGCACCTTGTAGCAGGCGACGATGTCCTCCGTATGGAGGATGATGGCAAAGTCAATGTAATTTTCAGGATAGACCGGATCGAGCGTACGCTTCAGCGGGTCGTAATAGCTTCCCAGCCCCTTGGGGCGCGTGCGGATATCGGCTGAAAGCCCGGAATCGGCGAGGATTTTTGAAAGGGAGGTCTCAAGGGACGCGACGGCCGGG
>JBEKXG010000316.1:0-6156 GCA_049512295.1 Syntrophobacteraceae bacterium | reverse complement strand
GATAACTTCTTCGTGGGCCAGGTTGTCAGCGGCATAAGCGAGCGCAGCCCGAATATCCTCAACGGTGAGGTGAGGATAGGCATCGAGGAGATCTTCCTCTTTCGCTCCCTCGCTGAGCTTCCTGACGATCAGCTCCACCGTGATGCGGGTCCCACGAATCACCGGCTTGCCCAGCATGATCTTGGGGTTGATCTCGACGCGGTCATTAAGGGTCATTTCAGCACCTCCACTGGAAGGATGGTCGCAAAGTATTATACATCTTTCACCACTTGGAGTCTGAACCGATATCAGAGTAACAATCTCATTTCGGCACTGCCAGGAGCATTGCATCGAGCAGGCGCTTTTCCTCGCTGCCTGTCGGGTACAGGGCCGAAAGCGCGTTAGCCAGCCGCAGGAAATCAGGGCCACGATCCTGTTCCGACTTGATAAGTGATCTGAGGGCATTAGCCTGACCTCCAGCCTGGAGCAGCATTGCTGCATGGACCCGGTCAAGGGTGGTCGCCCCAGCCGGGGATGCTGCTTCAGCAGGCAAGTCTCGGAGTATCCTCCCGGCTTTTCGGCCATGAATCTTTGGTATGCGGTCCTTTTGCAACTCGGGGAAAAGAAGCATCTGGTAGTTGCTGTGCGGCTCCCGTTCGATCCAGTCGGCAACGGCACTGGCTCCATCCTCGCCAAAGAGCTGCTTGGCCCGCTCAGAAACCGCCATAAGGCGCACGACTCCTTTTTTTGTCTCGATTATTCGCCCCTCCCACTTTGGCAGTTCGATTCCCAATGGCTGAGCGAACCTGCGTACCACATCGAAGACAAGACTGAAGCCCTTGGCCTTTCCTTTCGGGGCGGCCTCCTCTTCATCCTCGTCATCAGAGTGCTCGTCGGATTCTCCACCCAGATCTTTGCCAGAGCCATTCTGGCCATTGGTGGCCTGGAGAGTCCAAAGAAAAAGGGCAGTTAAGCGAGCGTCTTCTTCCAGTGCTCCTGCCGCCCCATTACGAGCTTGGGCATCGGCTGTCCCTAACACCTGTTCGAGGGCTGTGCGTCCGACTACCTCCCAGACCTTCACTAAGTACTCATCGAGCTTAACCTCACGGCCATCTGCGGTCTCGACCTTCGAGTAGCGGCTGAAAATCTCAAGCGCCGGGCCGATGCAGGCAAAAACGAGGTCCGCTCCTCTAATTCCCTCGCTTTGGAGGCGCTCCATCCAATCGCCCACACGGTTTGGTAGCTCTCGCAGCACGCTCGACCAATCTCCCACTAATGCGTCTCCTAAACGAGGACGGCAAATCAGATGAACGCTGGTGGCGAGTGCGGCCGTTTCACGTGCATTTAACCTTGAACCCATTTCAGTGGAAATTGGCCATGAGCCGGTAATCGTCCATCCCCCCCGAATCATCCCGGTCAGTAATGCCTCCCAACCCTCGGTGGTTTTGTGCGCGAATATAACCGAACCAATACCGTCCTCCCGCAATACGCGGCGGCACTCTGTAAAAGCGTTGCTCATTTCCCGCTCGTAAAACGCCTTGTCCTTTGGACACCCAATCCTGTCCCTTGTTTTTTCACACTGCACAATCTCAGCCGCTTTTGGTGTCAGTCGATTATTCGGGTCGAACTGATCTCGCAAGAACGTATTTTTCGGCATAAGTCGCTTGAGCCAGACGAAGAAGAAGTCAGAGAGGTCTGAATAAGGTATAGCATCGTAATAAGGTGGGTCAGTGAAAACAATGTTCGCACTCTCAGACGGCAAAGGGTGGGAGCAGGCATCTGCATTATGGACCTGCCCAACTTTTCTATCCAACGGTGCCGATGTTATTACGGCCGCAACAATTTCATAGCCACTTTCCCAATTGCCAGGGGCATTCACGGTTGGAACAACTTCGGCAAAATCCCAGACCATTGGTAATGCTTGGCGTCCGAAGGTATGTTGCATTTTCTCCGCAACCGCGTTCCAGCGAGTACAAGACATGTCGCTCATAGCTACTCTACTGAATGCACAGCCCAAAAAAGAGGTCAACGCATCTTCATCCGCAATTAGCTGATATAATCTTGTAAGCACGATCTTTTGCCGTGCAGTGAATAAATCCCCCCAGACCTTGAAACCATAAAGCGGCAGCTGACTCCCCACAGCTCGGTGGCTTTCGCTTGTTGGCAATGGCTCATCAGGTATTGGGCAAACCGCCTTTTTACCGGTTCGCGCCCATTCCTCCAAGATCGACTTCAGCCGTTGTTGCGCACGCCAGACAGCATGGTAATCATGCTCGGTGGGCGAGCGATATCGGCGGCCCTGCTCACCCTTCAGCACTGTCACAACAGCGGTAATCCGTGCCCCACCCGTGCGACTTCCCAGCAGATCAAAAATTGGATCAACGCCTCCGCATTGTTGGGCAAGCTGTGTACGCACACGTTCGGGTGGCAAGACCATATTGCAGCATAGGCAGGTTGCCTTTGCCCTTGTCACCGTCCCGGCAGGGACTTCCTTGTCAGTTTTAGGCACGAAAACCTCGAACTCGACGCGCGGCAGTTGATCCTGGGGCCGAACGACCTGATACCTGAGGGCTCTTCTTCGGTTCGCTTTCTTGCAGAGCCAGAACGACCGTGCAAGCGGAATCTCTGCTCCGCAATTGGGGGACTCGCACTTTACTGTCCGTGCCCATAGAAAGGCTATGGGTGTCGCGCCGTCTGGGTCCGTTGGATAAAACGCGGCTAATGCCTTCTGGGCTTTTCCTTTAATCTCGGCACCAACTCGTCGCAGTTCTTTAGCGAGCTCTGGGCCACGCCGTGGAATGTCCTCCAGCATGACTTTGAGGATGAAGCAGGCCACGGGGTTTAGATCGCTGGCAAAGGCTTCACATCCCAGGCGTAAAGCTTCCAATGGAATTGATCCCCCGCCAGCAAATGGGTCCACCACGAGTGGCATTTCATCTCCATGAGCTGCCTTGACCAACCCCCGACTGGCCTCAAGATACACAGGATGGTTCGACATGTCCCAAATTGAGAAGTCACCAATGAATTTGAGCAATGCCTTCCGCAAATCTTCATCTTTCGATCCAACCTCCCCTGTGAGGCGGGGGAGCAGATTACGCGACTTTTTTTTGAAGTCTTCAGGGCAATTCTCATCACATGGATCAGGCAGGAGTAAAGCCAAGAGCATCGCCCGGCATGCCGCGAGAGGTCGCCTCGCCCACCAGAGGTGCAGTGTGGAGGGGTGGCCTTTCGGTGTAGACTTTTCAGTCGACGCGTGCTTTGATACCACGGCAATGGGGAAATCGACTTCGGCTAGGCGTTTGCATTCTTTAGGTATCACGAGAACCCCTAATTCTTTATTGCGCAAGTGTACGTAAAAATTCTTCCTCGAACCGGATTGCTTCTGTACACTGGTACTCCAGTTTCCAGCAAACTCAGGAGCGAATTCTATGTATTTTTCCACGTTTTTGCTGGCACCACTTACAAGCCGGCGTGCCACTGGTTTACCGCGCAAAGCTCTGGCTGGATTTGGTCGGCACTCCAGGTTTTCTCTTCTTGCAACAGCATCGGTGGGAAACAAGCCAACCAATATCCAGGTTTCTAGAGCTTTGGATGGCGTGCAAAAGACCGTTCGGGGCGGAATAGCTTCCTCTCCCATCCATCGGAGAGCAACCTGTCGAAGACGGTCCGTAGTAACAGATGGTGGAGGGCAAGGCTCCTCGCATGGAAGTGTTTGCTGTTCAGGGTAAGGGTCTTGGATGCGACCTCGACGATAGGATTCTTTTGCGACGTCAGCGTCCAACTGCAGGACCAAGAGATCATGGAAGAAGAAAAGAGGGCTATTGCGCAGTCTACCGTCTCCCTGCTCCGCGGATTGGAGGCACCAGCGGCAGACGCCTGACCATCCACCAGGTTGGCCCGGGGTCGGCTTAAATGCTTCGGACATCTCCGGCTGCAAGACCTGAATGACAAAATCACGACCTTTCAGTAAAAGATTAATAACCTCTTTCAACATAATGAAATCGGTGGGGCCTTCTCCTACGAAGGCGATTCTCACTGTATCAGACATTCGCAACTCCCCCAAGATGCCCCATCACCCACAACCGGGAAAGGCTCCAACCCTTCTCTGCCATGTCTTTAAGCCGTTTATCAAGTACAAGACGGTTGACAACAGTGCGTCCTTTTTCCGTCCGGGAAACGGTGAAGAGCCGGACTTGGTCGTTTTGGAGAGGCAAACCATCCAGAGATAAGGGGTTGTGTGTTGTCAGGAATATCTGATGGGAATAAGGTGAATCTAAATACCAGTCGCAGATTGCTTCCAAAAGTGACCGGGCCAGGCGTGGATTCAAACCATGATCGGCGTTATCAACTGCAAGGATGGGTGGGCTGTTGGAGTGTCCGGCCAGCACCGCATGGAAAAGTACATAGAGGGCTCCTTCGCTTGCGTCGTACGCGGAAAGTATATCCCTGCCGGGTTTCATGAAACGGTCCTTGAAGCTAATTACTTTCTCCGTCGAACCAACTGAGGGAGAGAGCGGGATATTCGGTGCAAAGGAAGGCCCAAATGCCTTTGCCCAGTCCACCAGACGAAGCGTCCTGTCGTATACATTCTTGAAAAATTTGTTCTGTTCTTCCCAGTCAGCATCTGAGGTTTTCGGAATCTTCGTCATCTTGCTTAAAACTTCTGACAGGGCGTTCGCTAACTGCCCACCGCTTAGACCAATTGGCTGACGCGGTTGCCTATCAGGCACGATGCCTCGCAGAACATCGGTGTCGGGTGTGTAAATTGCGAAATCCCTTAGCTTATCAACTAATTGGAAAGCGTCATCGTGGTCCGCCATTTCCACTATCTCTAGGGCGACCAGTCCGGCTTCCGGTTTCAGCTTGGGATGAGTCCTGTGGGATCGTCCAACCAATGAAAAACCGCCCTCCTTCAGATTTTCTGTGTGGTAACGCCAAGCTGGAGAGGGATCTTCAATAGGATTAAACAGTGAGACTTCACACGATGCTGAACTGAACCATGCTCCGAAGTGTATATGCAAGGGTGCTCTAATGTCACGGAAGGAACATTTGTAGAGGGCCGGAACCCCCGGCCGCACACCACGCCGCAGCAGCGCCTCATCATCTACTCGGCCCGATACTGCGGCGGATAGCACCCCGATAGCTTCGAGCAGGTTGCTCTTGCCGCTTCCGTTTGCGCCGATCAGGACGTTTACGACCCCTGGTTCAAAGGCTACGTTCTCAATCGATTTGAATCCCCTAACCTCTATTCGATCTATCACTTACTCTCCTCGGTGTATTAGCGGTTCAAATCATACGACTTCAGTCGGTTCTATACGGCGCTCTATCTTCTTTAACCACCATCGGACTTGTCACAGCATCGACTTCAAGCCGGTAGTGGGCTACCTTCGTTACCTCGTGCCAGGGGAACCGAGCAGGGTCTTTAACAGGCTCTTGCATCAGAGGTTCTGATCCGCAATTTGTTACAATATAAAGCCAATAACAGTCACGCCGGTCTTCGGCCACCCGGCGCTCATTAGGTGTGAGCATGATAGTCCCTCTGGCCCCTGCCAGGCCCTTCACCTCAATGAGCCGCAATTCCCCGGAATTAATGTCCAAGCTTGTAATGTCGTAGCCCAAATTCTTTTCATGGACATCATAGACCTGGCGGCCTTGTGCAGCCTCGTATTCCATAACGGCATTCATAGCAATTGCTTCGGTTTCCGGGTTCGGGCGCATGTGGCGGACTTCCGGAGCTTCCCGCTCAGGATGAGGCAGAACAATAACGCTTGTAATCCGTTCAACTGACTGCAACGTAAGAGACCTCTGGCGTTCGAGTTCGATCCGGCGTCTTTCGCGGCGAGCCAAAAGCTCGGCATGCCGGTTCTCTGCCTGGGCCAAACGGCCATCCGCGCCGGCTATCCCCCTTTCCTTGTCATCGTAGGCTTTCCCTATCTCCTCGTCTGCACGCCGGAGTAGCTCCGTAAGCGAAAGCTCTACATGCTGGGCAATACGTTCGACCTCGGTCCAGCATTCATGTCGAGTTTCTTCGAGGAAATCCTGGAGAGCGTTGGTATTCAGCCATGCAGAAGGCTCCGGTGCGAAAGCAATAGCGGGGAGTACATCGGGCGGTTCGGCGGGCGAAAAATTACCGAGCAAATTCGGTTCGCGCAAATTCGGGGCGGAATTATTAGAGAG
>JBEKXG010000315.1:0-6169 GCA_049512295.1 Syntrophobacteraceae bacterium | reverse complement strand
CCGAGGATGTGGGCCTTTCATCCAAATAGTTTTCATTGCGAGCCTGCGGGCGGGCAGCATGTCACGATCGTAGGAATCTCCGACAAATATGGCCTCAGCCGGCTCTACACCGAGTTCATCCACAGCGAGCCTGAATATTCCCGGATCAGGTTTACTGATTCCAATTCGAGTTGAATCTAAAATCACATCGAGTGATTTCGCCAGCCCGGCTTCCCGGCAAACTGCGGCAACATTGCCATAGAAGTTGGATACGACGCCAAGCCTGAAAAAACGCTTCCAACGGCCCAACAACCGCTCGTTTCGCTGAAGAACAAGCTCAGTTCTTGAGCAGAATCGATCCACCATGGTTTGCTTCTTGAGTGTGTCCTTCAACTGCAAGGCTGAAAATTGCAGGTGAACGTGGTAGCTCATGAGTGGTCTCAACCCCAAGTCGAGCACCTGCGGATCTTTGCAGCAGATCTCGCCGGCCCGATAGAAAACCCGCTTGATTTCTTCACGCGGAAGGTCAATGTTTGCCTCTTCATAGAGTTCGTAGAACCGATCCAGCCAGTGTTCACCATCGGAATCGAGCGTACCGCCGAAATCGAACAAGATGGCCTTACAATCGGTAAAGGGCTTAGGATTCATAGACATAAAAGACTCGAAATTTCCTTTCGGTTCGAACTTATTCCCTTGCGCGCATGTAAATATTCGAGGAATTCTTTTCCTTCACGCAACCGGCGAAACAACACCTTGCGATCAGTCGACATCTCGCGGACCATTCGAAAGATGGGTTTCATGCGAAAATAGAAGCGGCGGTATAGACGCTCCACTGCATCTTCGATTTGATCGCTGCTTAGGTCGGGGTAATGAAGAGTCGACATCTGAATACCGCTTTCCGTCAGCAACGGATTATCGTCGAGCCAGCCGTTCCGAACCGCCTCATCGTAGAGTTCAGTGCCTTGAAAAGGTGCGGCGATGGAGACCTGGATGGTATAGGGGTCCAGTTCCTGTGCAAAACGTATTGTCTTTTCTATGGTCTCATGAGTCTCGATCGGCAGGCCGATGATGAATGTGCCGTGGACTTTTATGCCTAGTTGATGGCAGTTCCTCATGAACTTACGGGCCATGTCGAGTGTTGTGCCTTTTTTTATGCGATCGAGGATCTGCTGGTTGCCGGATTCAAAGCCGACCACCAGGACCCGAAGGCCGTTGGCTCGGAGGTGTTTGAGGGTCTCGTAGTCGACATTTGCGCGAGCATTGCAAGACCAGGTGAGTTTGAGCCGGGCGAGTCCCTTGCTGATTTCGATAGCCCGAGCCTTATCGACAGTGAAGGTATCGTCATCAAAAAACCATTCACGGGCTTGAGGAAACAGTTCCATGCCCTGCTGCAGTTCTCGAATGACTGTGGCCGGGCTCTTGGCGCGATACTGGTGCCCCCCGACGGTCTGAGGCCAAAGGCAAAAGGTGCATTTGGAGGGGCAGCCGCGCCCGGTGTAGAAAGACACATAGGGATGAAGCAGATAGCCGACGAAGTAATTGTTGATGTTCAAATCTTTGTGATACACAGGGAAAACGCTTGGCAAGGAATCCAGATTGAGCAGGATCTCGCGTTCCGGCGTATGGCGTATGTCGCCATCGGGTGTTCGGTAAGTGAGGCCTTTGATTTGATCAAAGTTATCTCCACGGGCCAGCTCGAGACAGGTATAATCAAACTCCCTGCGGCACACGAAATCGAGCATAGGAGCCTTAAGCAGAGTCTGTTCGGGAAGAATGGTGACGTGGGCTCCGACAAATCCTATTTGTGCATGCGGGTTATGAGATTTGAGGGTTGCAGCGCATTTGATGTCGTTTGAAAGGGACGGCGAACTGGTGTGGATAATGATCAACTCATAGCCGGTCGCGATCCGAAGCACGTCGTTCATGCTCAAATGATGAGGTGGGGCATCGATCAATTTGCTGCCGGATACCAGTGCCGCGGGCTGGGCCAGCCAGGTAGGATACCAATTAGAAGTGATTTCCCTTCTTGCTGGATAGCGTGCGCCTGCAGCGCCATCAAAACCCTCGAATGACGGTGGGTTCAGGAAAAGCGTTTTCTTCAAATGATCATATCTCTCTTTTTTCACCATATGCGCCTATGAAAATATTCGCCATATGGGCCATCCCTGGTGTCGGTCAAACACTGCCGGAATCAGGCCGTCTTTGGACCCGAAGTGATAGTTTACAGAGGCGAGGTTCACTCTGGCCTCCCCGGTAATCTCACACATTGATGTGCCGCAGAATCCTTTCTCATAAAAAGAGGCACGGCCGCCTCAATGATTAGTTCTCTCATCGGCCGTTTCTCCGGGATAGTGGTCATAATCCTTTCCCCAAAACCCTAACATAGTATTGGTTTAAAATAAATGCCCGTCTGACTTTCCCGGAGAAATAAGTGAATCAGCCTGAAAATACCTGTAACCGGCATTACTGGGAGCCATACTCGTGCCAAAGTATTTTATCGTTTGATTCCAGCTACATAATGGATTATGTTTATGAGAATCGTTAAATATGATGGATATTTTGTCAAATATCGCTTATTCACTGTATATCGTAAATTTCTTTCGTGGATACAGGAAAGTCTACGAGGAGAACGCAGACATGAAGTTGGATGCGAATGAGTTTTTCCGGCAGGCAACGCTGCGAATCTGCAGCAGTCTCGATATCGAAAGGGCTTTATTCAACTTCCTGCAGTATATTCGATTATTTATGCCGGCATCCGATGTGAATCTCGGCTTATTTGAACCGGGCACCGGAGTTCTTCGAATCCTCGCAATGGTGGACCATGAGGGGAGCAAGAAGACGATACCTCCCACTCATATGTCCCGAGAGGCCATCCAGGAGATTGAATCAGTTGCGGAGTCCCGCGATGTCATGATTATCGGCCGGGAGAAATATGATTCAGTACATAAGATCCTGCGCCCCTACATCGACCTTTCAGACCGTTCCGGCCTCGCAATACACCTTGCTATCGAAGACAAGCGCCTGGGAACGTTGGCCATCTTGGCGGAAAGAAAGGCGACGTTCACCAAAGCGCATGCCCACATGGTTTCACTATTGCGGGAACCCTTTTCGATCGCCATGTCCAATGCACTCCGCTACGAAGAGGTTGTGAAGCTAAAAGACATTGTTGACGCTGAGAACCGGGAGCTCAGCCGTGAGCTGCGGCATTTTTCAGGTGACGAAATCATCGGGGCCGAGTACGGCCTGAAAGCAACAATGGAGATGGTGAGGCAGGTAGCGCCCCTGAACAGTCCGGTTTTGCTCCTTGGTGAGACCGGAGTTGGCAAGGAAGTTGTTGCCAATGCGATTCATTACACGTCAACAAGGAGAGGCGGTCCGTTCATTAAGGTTAACTGCGGTGCCATCCCGGACAATCTTCTTGACAGCGAACTCTTCGGACACGAGAGGGGTGCGTTTACAGGGGCGATTGCACAGAAGAGGGGGCGCTTCGAGCGGGCTGATAAAGGGAGCATTTTTCTCGACGAAATAGGCGAATTGCCGCTTCAGGCGCAAATCAGACTCCTACGTGTGCTGCAGCACAAAGAAATCGAACGAGTGGGCGGGACAAGGACCATTCCGGTGGATGTCCGCATCAGTGCCGCAACCCACAGGGATATTGAAGCAATGGTCCGGGCAGGAGCGTTCCGGGAGGACCTATGGTTTCGGCTCAATGTATTCCCGGTTATGATCCCCCCCGTGCGGCACCGCAAAGAGGACATTACAGCCCTGGTTCATCACTTTATTGAAAAGAAATCGAAGGACCTCAAAATCTACCCCCTGCCTTCAATTTCCACCGAAGAGGTCGAGCGCCTAAAGGCTTACCACTGGCCTGGCAACGTACGAGAACTGGAAAATCTGATCGAGCGCGAGCTTATCCATAAAAGGGGAAAGGAAAAACATGGCCGGCTGACGTTCGAGCATTTCGATATGCCAGGGAAGATTAAAGGATCAGGCATACTGTATGAGATGGACCACAACTTACTTACTTTTGACGACGCCATGTCGCGGCACATCCGCCAAGCACTTCAAATTTCCAATGGCAAAATAAGCGGCGCAGGAGGGGCTGCCGGGCTCCTTGGAACCAATCCCAACACCCTCAGAAGCCGGATGCGCAAGTTGGGCATTTCCTTTAGATACTCAGCGAAAGGACCCAAGCACCTCAAGGCGCCTTGAGTGCGGAAATAGGTGCAGGCAACGCTGCAAGAGTGCTTGCTTTATAATTCCATCGGTCATAATATTATTACCGGTCAATGCGCCCGTTTTCTTGGAGTCCGGCTGCGCAAGAGGCGCCGCTCCGCTCATTTGGAACCTGGCACGGATTGTGCTCGCGGATATCGTGATTTGATCAGACATCTTGCAGTCTGGCGCTCGGCTTTCGCACGGTCCGGAAATTCAGTGCGAAAATCGTAATTTAATATGTAATTACACCCGAAGGAGACCGGCATGAAAAAAATCATCCTGATCCTGACCGCCATAGCCTTGTTGTCCATGACGGCCTTACCCGTCCTGGCCCAGGAGCCGCTGCCGCCCGACCCGACCTTGTCAGGGCGCTTTACCGCGCAACCCCTGGGAGAATTTATTATTTTCGACGCGTTCGTTCTGAGACCGCTGGGACTCGCCGCAATGGCCATCGGCGCCGGAAGCTCCTACGTGGCATTGCCGTGGGCCATACCCTCGCACTCCGAAGATCGAGTGCAAAGAGAGCTCTTGCAGAAACCCTATGATTACACATTCTGCAGGCCGCTCGGTGACATTGACTTCTAAAAAGCCCTTCTTTCGGGGATGGAATACGCCAATAGCAGCCATTCCGCCATTTGTGCGGCGGGGCGGTGGATTGAAGTCCAGGCCTTTCATTCATTGCTGGAGGCCGCGGGGTTTCAACGAAGCTTATACTGCTCCAGATGCCGGATAAAAGAATTGCACTGACGGGGGGCATTGCCACCGGAAAAACAACGGCGGCAAATAAATTCAGGGAGCTCGGCGCAATAATCCTGGATGCGGACGAATACGCGCGGCGAGCCGTGGAACCGGGGACGCCCTCTTGCGCCGCCCTGCTCGAACTCATTGGATCGGAGCATTTCAATCCCGATGGGACCCTCAGAAGACAGGAACTGCGCCGGAGAATAATTCGAGAACCGGCCCAGCGCGAAAGAATTAACGCTGTCCTGCATCCATACATAATGGGGGCAATGCAGGCGGAGTGGGAGAAGCAAAAAGAACTTCATCCACAAGCCGTGATCGTATTCGATATTCCCCTGCTGTTCGAGGGAAGATTTGAGAAAGACTTCGATATAATAATCCTGGTTTACGCCACTCCTGAGGTCCAGGTCCAAAGACTTATCCACAGGGACAACTTACCCCCGCCAGAAGCCCAACGCACCCTGTCGATGCAGTTTCCAATCGATTCCAAAAGGGATCGCTCCGATTACATAATTGAAAACAGCGGGGACCTCGAACTTACTCTGCGGCAGGTTGAGGAGGTTTGGAACAAAATCTCAAGGCAGGCCAACAGGGCGGTCAGGAACAGGACGGAGGACTGAGGAAGACAAGATCTCAAGGCAAGCCAACAGCGCGGTCGGGAACAGCGGGGACCTCGAACTCATTCAGCAATGTCAAAATCCCAACACTCCAAGCCCTTTTTCATCCGGATTTTTCGAAGACCAACAAGTCCTTTTCCGCCCCCGGATCAGGTCCCATGCTGTTTATTTTAAGCCCTATGGTCATGATGCCGGGCCACTGTCCGTCATTTCAGCGGTGTTTTTGAGCCGGAATCCGGCTGGTATCCATAGTGTTTTCAAGGACTTCTTGGCCACGGCTCCCGGATTCAAGACTTCCGGGACAAGCTTCGCCGGGGTGACGGCTCAGGACGCCGAGTATCTCCTAAAGTCAACAACATTGTTGAGTTTTGGATTTCCATCTTTCCGGAGTATAATTACCAATTCTGGATTAGATGCAATATACCGACATTTCAGCAGGGGACTCAAACTTTAATGGAAGAAACGATCAGAACGCTTGGCATTCTCAAGGCAAGGCATTTCAGCGCGAGACTCGACGCCGTGAGGCTCCAGACCGGCAAGGTGACGGAGCGGATCAAGATAGACCATCCGGAAGCCGCTGCAATCCTGGCATTCCCGGACAGGGATCATATCCT
>JBEKXG010000314.1:0-6171 GCA_049512295.1 Syntrophobacteraceae bacterium | reverse complement strand
GAAAAACCTCTTATGAAACTTCCTGAAGTTTCATTCTCGCTCAAACCGCGTCCCTGGACGTGGCGGCAGCGCTGGATTCCGGCTTAAAGCATGCCGGAATGACGATAAAGGAACTTTGTCGACAAGGGAATTTTGCAAGAGGCTCTTCAGATAAGCCGTAGAGTGCAATTAGTGTTGTCTTTCCTCAACTCGTTGGGCAGCGTTGTGAGGGGCGACGGATCTGTTCTCTGCACTGTTGCCGGAGGAGAAACGACCCATCATTCGACCCATGCACCCTCGCATCATGAAAAAGCATAGAGCCAACATGATGATCGGGAATATCCACCACCATCCAAATCCGAACCAAAAAGGATTACAAAATATCATCTCGTTCCTCCTGTATCCGCCAATACTCTGAGAAAAGTTCGTGTCTCACTGTCCGTTCCCATCGACCGGCTCACACACCAGCACGCTTCTTTCATCGACTTCGAAGGTACATTTTTTTTCGAGCAGCGCCCGCAACTCCTTCCTGGCACGATGCAGCCTCACCTTTACGTTCTCGACGGTCGTTTCCAGTATCTCTGCAATCTCCCGGCGGCTGAGTTCCGCCATGTCAAATAATGTGATAACACTTCGGAAGGATTCGGGAAGAAGCCTTACAACGCTTTGTTACTCGATAGTATCTGTCGTTCTTTTTCAATTTCTTTCTGGGCTTTCCATGCCGGACACCATTTCCCGTGCCAGGCCATGATTTTTCCAACCAAGGTTTCGGGATTCTCCCTGGCGTGCTGACAGAACCTGCACCCATCGCAAGTCGTTCCCAAAAATCTTGTGAATCGGTTCATATGGTATCCTCCTTCCCAGAGGGAGTGTTTTCACTCCTATGGTTAGAACTCCTCAATCTCTGATAAAGCTGATTTGTGAATTTCGAAAAGCTTCATCGGGATTATCTGCAGCAGGGATGTTGTGCTTCCCCGCCATCTGCCTTTTCGGAATCCCAATCCAGGCCGGTTATGTCTCTTATGCTGTTCTTCATAACGATGCCAGCACCGGTTTTAACTTTGCAGGCAAGCTCGACGGCCTTTCGAACCTCTTCGGCGGCTATTCCTGCGGCTGAGGCTTTCTTGAAATAGTAATCGAAGCAGGGAACACAATTGGCTGCAGTGGATGCGCTAAGGCATATCAAGAGTTCGGTCGTCTCGTCCATAATGTCTCCTCATTGAGCGGGAAATAAACGGCGTTTTGCCGGGATCGACAACAAGACGAAAATAACGCTCGAAAGGTTACAGGATAGCAAAAAAAGATTCAGTGCACCGGAAAAACGCGGAAGCTCATGCAGAGACTACTGCGGCTTGAGGAAGGCTGGACCATGCTCCGGGCAGAGTCGTTAACCCGGAGCATGAAAAAGAATAGAAGGATCTGTTCCGGACACGTTCATGTCAGCAGGCAGGCAAAACGGAAATCACTTCTTCTCGCCTACGAGGTCATCAACCCAGCTCAAAGCTGCGGAGGTGGTTGGAAAACCTATGGTGCTGGTAAGCAACATTATCGTGTGGTAGATCTCTTCGGGTGTCGCTCCTGCCTGTATCGCCCTTCTGGCATGGCTGTGGACCGAGCCCTCCGAGCGAATCGCCGCTGCCGCTGCCAACTGAATCAAGTGCGATGTCTTCTCATCCAACGGCCCCTGTTTCCTGACTGTTTCACCAAGATTTTCCAGGGCATCAAAGTACTCCCGATGTTGTTCTCGCGTTTTGATGTACCAGTTTGGGAACCCACCTTCCGTCATTGTACTCCTCCTTTTTTCAGTTTCTTTGCACAATTTTTGGAGATCAATGCCCTTTACCAAAAGGGCACGCGGGATATCTGCATTCAGGGCAGTCGCGGCACAGCCCACCATGTCCGAGAAACGCGAGATCTGCTTTGCCGATGTGCTCTCCGGCCAGCACGCGCGGCAGCACCAGGTCCAGGACCGTTACCCGGTGGTGCAGAGTGCATGCGGGCACACCCAGCAGGGGAACGTCACCCAGATAAGCCACCAGAAACATGGCTCCCGGAAGCACTGCCGACCCATAGTGGAATTCGCCGGCGCCTGCCCTCCGGATGCCATGGCGAGTCACATCGTCCGGGTCGACGCTCATGCCTCCTGTGAGCAGCAAAAGATCGCATCCTCGATCCAATTGGGTACGGAGGACTGTGGCAATCTGATCGGCATCGTCCGGAGCGAAATCCAGAGCGGCCACTTCCGATCCAAGGTACCTTACCTTTTCAGTGAGCACCGGAGCGAAGCGATCCCGGATGAGGCCGTGATAGACCTCGTTGCCCGTGATCACAAGACCCGCACGGGCATGGCGCAGCGGCTTGATGGAGAGCACCGGGCCGTTCTCGCCGGCCATGGAAGCTGCCCTTTCGATCTGCGCGCGCTGCATGATAAGCGGAATAGCTCGAGTGGCCGCCACCAAATCCCCTTTGCGCTCCTCAATGAAAGACTCCTCTGATCGTGGCTTGAGATGCGATTCCCGGCCTTCTCGGTCTTCCGTGATCGGCAAGGCAGGGGAGCGGTTCATCGCCGACAAAGAAACCGGCCGCGCATTTCGGAAGTAGGCGCGGCCTGCACAGGGGGCACAGTATGGGCGCCCATCGATCGTCACTTCTCTGCGGTCGCGCACCACCTGGCCACAGCCAACGCAAATGGTCTTGTACCGGGTTGGACCGGGCAAGTCGGCGTCACATATGTCTATCATGACTTCCTCAACCCGGAACAGGATGGAATCGGGCATGCGCTTGTAGGCTTCGAGCTGCTGCGGGTATTTCCCCGGGATTTCCGGGGCGTAAACCGGGGCCAACGCCCGAGACGCCTCTGTTGAGACTACCCGGAAGGCCCTGCCGGTTTCAAGATTCACAAAGCTTGCCGCCATGATCCCGTAGTCCATAAATTTGAGTGAACGCCTTCCAAGTTTGACGCCGGTGACATAAGCCACGGCGTCCGCGGTGCAGCGGTCCATTTCCACGTAAACGATGAGTTTCTCGATCTGAGTTCTGCTCTGAGGATCGTCCAGACCAATGAGACGACAGCCAAGGATGGCCATGCGCACACCCACCACCTGCCCCGGGCACAGATGGCCATGGGTCTGTGCCGAAGAAACTAGAAGCGATTCAAATTCTTCCATGGAACTTTACTCCCCGGGTATCAAACCTTCAGCAGCTTGAAGGGGTTCTGTCGGAAAGCGGCGCTGCCTGCAACGCAATCCATGAGCGCGGTGTTCTGGTGTATATTAGGAATTGAGTCCGCTCTCAAAAAGGCCCCATCAGATAAAATGTCCCTTCCGGTGCTGTCAGCAGCCCATGCCGCTGTCGAAAAATTTCTCGGGAAGATGCCGATCCTTGTTCTCTCGCGGCGAAGGTTTTTCCGGGGCAGGTGTGTGGCCGGGAGTGCCGGGATCTTTTTGCGGCGGCCCTTCCACATCCGGCACCGCACCAGGCGGGTGCAGTGTGCGCCAGGCCTGCATTCCTCCGTCCACTGAATAGACTACATAGCCGTGTTCAGCCAGAAGTTCGGCCGCCTTCAAACTTCTATGCCCGTTGCAAAAGCCGCCGTGCAAAGGATCAGATGAGCCGCATCCCGGTGGACATTAAGACCAAAGCGTATAGTGACCGTTACGAGAAGCCCAAAACCTGTAAGACTAACTGCGGCGCCTGCGACTCCACGTACTCTCAAACCAATATAGGCCGCCATCTGCATGACTGTCGCACCTGGCACAATCTGACACAGGGCTGCTCCATTCTGAAAGGACTCACCATCAAGCCACTTCCGTTCGCTAACGACCATCTTTCTGAGATAGGTGATCATGGATGGACCGCGACTTCCGCAGTGACATCGATGCGCTGAATCGCGTGCTCGTCTCCGACAAGGGACAGCCCGCCAAACGCGCCTCAAATCCCTGCTCTACCGCCTGCTCGACCGGCCCCTTTTTGCTCCAGACTTTTACTTCGTCTTGACACCTGGATGCTGGCGCTTACGTGTCTCACCGCGTATCATTATGAATCGTCGCGTGTCTCACGATGACACGTGACACGCGACCGATCCCTTCGTTTTGGCGGAAGGCCCAGCCTGGACGGCGTTTTCCTGCCAGAAAATATCAACTTGGGGTTGGCCCATTTATTGCGGATATCTATACGAACTTCAAAATATTTTATTCGCACATGGATAGGATTCCCTGGTTTTTAGAAGGGAGGTGTACGCGGCGGCATGAGCGCCAGGGAGCGGGTTTGGACAACGCCTGATGCTGTCTAACCTGCAGGGACGATTGCACTCGCAGTGTGGCGGGGATTTCCATGGGGCAAGGTTCCAGCCTGCCTCTTGAGTCAGGTGGCGAGAGCATTCATTGGGGCGGCGGTCCTGTGGTTCTTCCTGTTATGGGAAAGATATCACCTTTTTACATTTCAGTCCTCTACGCGAAGGAACTTTTGAAACTCAGATGAGCAGACACGGGATGGGTGTGTGGGTGTAAGTTTATGGCATAAACAAAATCAGAAGAGGGGAGGAGAAAAGAATTTCATTTCCGGAAAGGCTGGCCCTATCGACCTTTAACTTTCAGAATGGAGGTAGGAAGATGAGCTGTAAGGAGGTTACACGAAGAAAGTTTATCGAGAATGTGGCCAAGTATTGCGGGGCAGGCGTCGCAGCCCTGGGAATGCTGGGTGTGGAGCGTGCCCATGGGGTTGCAGACCTGGATGACCCGGGCCAGACAGGTACCTGGAGGATGAGGGATACTCAGTTGATGCAGTATGGGGAATTTATTAAAAATGCACCCATACCCGCGGATTATTTCGAGAAAAAACCTGAAAGTTTGATTAATGGAGGAGCTCCGGTCGAGTGGTCTCATCTCCATCCAAACTATTACGCTGACGGGGAAAAATCCTTGGTCGCGATCATCATGGCTACCTCACTGGATAAAGACCTGACCGGAGATATCAAGAAGGCTGTGAAGCTCGTTGGAGGGTTTGAAAAATCCCTGCAAAAAAAAGATAAAATTCTAATCAAGCCCAATATGAACACCGGGGATCCCTGGCCGCAGGGGGGGACAGACCCGGCATTTCTGAAAGCTCTGGTTACCGTCCTAAAAGACGCAGGCTACCAAAACATTACCGTAGCCGATACCTGCGGACCCTGGGGGCCAACAGAGCGGGTAATCAAATTGATGGGGTACGATGCGGCATGCAAAGAAACCGACACCCCTATCAAGACCTGGGAAAAAGAAAAATGGATGAACATCCGCAATGCCAAGGCCGAATACCTCGGCAGGATGGGCGGCGGTGATGGAACCGTGGCCTATCCAGCGGACCTCAAAAATTACGACAAGGTCATTTATACCCCGGTGATGAAGACCCATTTCCTCGGGGGAATTACCCAGAGCTTGAAGCTATCCGTCGGGATTTTGCATCGTGCCGACCGAAACGCGCATCTTCATGCCTTCAACCATATCTTCGTTGCCGAGCAGGCTGCGGAAATAAACCTGCCTTTCCAGCCGGATCTGATCATCATGGATGGAAGAAGGTCCCTCATCAGCGGCGGTCCTTCCCATGGCGAGGAAGTCAAACCCGGTGTGATCTTTGTCTCCGGTGACCAGGTGGCCAATGATGTCATGGGCATTAGAACTCTTCAGGAGTGGTACCCGAACATGGCGGCCAACAAGATTGGCATGTATGCCTGGTATCAGAAGCAGATCGCCCAGGCAGTAAAACTCGGTGTTGGATACGCTAGAAAGCAGGACGACATCAAGATCGTTTTGGGTTAATTTTCCATCAAATTATATCCTAAATTGAACGATTGATGACAAAAAGAAATCCAGCCAAGGGATTATGGGTATAAATGTCACAGCGGAATTTTTAAGAATCGCTCGATTTGGGTATATAACTTATGCTCCCCCTTTTCCCTGTTCCCGGGGAAGGGGGGAGCTTTCAATCCAGGAAAAAACGTGGAGAAATGTTTATGACCCGATATGCTATCCTCTTTCCCATTCTACTCTTTTCTATTACCCTTCTTAACCCGCAAGCAACCATGTCTCAGAAAGCGGCTCCAAGCATTGTGGATTTCAAGGTCCAGCCCCTTTACCGGGCAGCCAAGTTGACCTGGAAGACGAGTGATGGTCTGAAAAACCAACTGTCATTACAGATTCTAAGGGCCGAAACCTT
>JBEKXG010000313.1:0-6176 GCA_049512295.1 Syntrophobacteraceae bacterium | reverse complement strand
AAGAAGGATTCGGCCTCACCGTAACCGAGGCCCTGTGGAAAGGAAAACCTGTGATCGGCGGCGATGCGGGGGGAATTCGGCTTCAGATAGTAAACCATCACACGGGTTTCCTGGTTAAGACTCCGGAGGGAGCTGCTTTGCGCGCCAGATATCTCTTGCGTCACCCCTATAAGGCCCTGGAAATGGGTCGTATAGCAAAAGAATTGGTCCGGCAGAATTTTCTGCTGACCAGGAATTTGCAGGAGTATTTGAGCATTTTGGTGGCCCTTATATATGGAGACCAAGAGCGGATAGAACTACAACTGAAAGCCGCACCGTGATGGTCCCCGGGACTTTCATGGCTTGTACTATTTCCTTCAATGTGTGCCCAAGCGAGCGAAACTGTGGTGCTGTCCCTCGAACACCACTCATCCGTAGAAGGCAAAGGCTTCAAGTCTTTGGCCGAGGGCGATCTGGGCAGTTTCGCGAAAGGAAAATGCGGCAATGGGCCAAGTGCCAAACACGTAAGAAAGCTCTAATCAAAGCTTGGCTAAAGACATTAAAAACGAACGTTAGCCGGAGCCATGAAAAACTTCGGCTTTTGTCCCAGAGTAAGGGCCAGGAAAGCAAGATTCTATATCTCCGTATGCCACCGCCCCCGTCTATTTCGGAAGCGGATACATCAGTCGCAAGGAATTCTGGACACAGGGACTCATCTTCGGGGTGATTTTTCTTGTTGCGCTGATAGCCATCGGTGTTACGTACATGTTGGCCATGAAATTCTGAGAATCGAGCACGCCAGTGCGCTGTACAGATGCCAGTCGAATAGTGTGAGGGATCAGAATGAAGACTACAAGAGGAAAAATGATCTATGACGTAAGCCTGTTAACCGAGATGGACATTTACCTCTTCAAAGAGGGCAATCACTTTCACCTCTATGAGAAACTCGGTTCGCATCTCATGAGTGTGGGCGGCATCCAGGGCACCCTGTTTGCGGTGTGGGCTCCAAATGCAGAGCGCGTGTCCGTGATTGGGGAGTTCAACAATTGGAACATGGAATCTCATCCATTGAAGGTGCGCGAAGATGCCTCCGGCATCTGGGAAGGTTTTATCTCGGGCGTAGGGGATGGCGACCTCTATAAGTACCATATTGTTTCGAGGTTCAATTGGTACGAGGTGGATAAGGGCGACCCGTTCAGCTTTGGCTGGGAGGTTTCACCACAAACAGCTTCGGTGGTGCGAGGCTTGGACTACAAATGGAAAGATGGCGATTGGATGAAAAATCGCAATAAAGCCAATCGGCTGGACTCGCCTTTTGCGATTTATGAGGTTCATATCGGTTCGTGGCGAAGGGTCGCTGATGAGAACAACCGTTCCATCACATACCGGGAAATGGCTGAGCAATTGGGCGAATACGTAAAAGACATGGGCTTCACTCATGTGGAATTTCTCCCGGTAATGGAACATCCGTTTTACGGCTCGTGGGGCTATCAGACCTTGGGTTATTTTGCACCTACCAGCCGCTTTGGCACACCGCAAGACTTCATGTTTCTCATAGACTCCCTGCATCAACAGGGCGTCAGTGTGATCCTGGACTGGGTGCCGTCCAATTTCCCCGATAACGAATATGGACTGGTCTACTTTGATGGGACTCATCTTTTCGAACATGCAGATCCACGCAAGGGCCATCATCCCGAATGGGACAGCTGCATTTTCAATCACGGCCGCAACGAAGTACAGGCCTTCCTGGTCAGCAGCGCCCTCTTTTGGCTCGACCGATATCATGCAGACGGGCTGAGGGTGGATGCTGTCGCGTCCATGCTTTATCTGGACTATGGCCGAAAGGATGGAGAGTGGATTCCCAACCAGTATGGCGGGAAGGAAAATATCGAAGCGATCCACTTCATCCGCAGGTTGAATGAGGCTGTGTATGGAAAATACCCGGGGGTCCAAACCATTGCTGAAGAATCCACGGCCTGGCCCATGGTGACGCGCCCCACCCCTGTCGGTGGCCTGGGCTTTGGCATGAAGTGGAACATGGGCTGGATGCATGATATCTTGAAATATATGTCCAACGATCCAGTATTTCGGAAGTATCACCACAACCAGCTCATCTTCAGTATCTGGTATGCTTTTTCAGAGAACTTTCTGCTGCCTCTTTCGCACGATGAAGTGGTGCATGGAAAAGGATCGCTCTTCGGCAAGATGGCCGGCGATGAATGGCAGAAATCCGCCAATCTTCGCCTTCTCTTTGGTTACATGTACACCCATCCCGGCAAGAAGCTCCTTTTCATGGGGGCTGAACTCGGTCAATGGCGGGAATGGACCCACGAGGACAGCCTCGAGTGGTCTTCTTTGCAGTATCCATTCCATCAAGGAATTCAACGGTGGGTAAAGGACCTCAACCACTTTTACAGAAACGAACCGGCTCTGTACGAATCAGATTTTACTTCCGATGGATTCCAATGGATCGATTGTACCGATTGGGAAAAAAGCATCATCAGCTACCAGAGAAAGGGCGCGTCTTCCGGCAGAGTGATCGTGGTCGTTGGTAACTTTACTCCTGTTCCACGCTACAATTACCGCCTTGGTGTGCCGAGCGAAGGTCTGTGGAAAGAAGTCCTGAACAGCGATGCGGAAGACTACGGAGGCAGCGGACAAGGCAACTTTGGGGGCGTTGAAGCAGCACCCCTTCCCGCACACGGAGCGGATTACTCCCTTTCGTTGACTCTTCCTCCCTTAGCCCTTTTGATCTTTGAAAAGGAACTGGATTGACAAGGAGGTCGCCCATGACAAGACAACTCTCCTCGTCTTTGAGAAAATGGGGCGCCAAAATCTTTGCCGTTTTCGAATCATTTCTTTACTAATCGCCGCAAACCGGACTCTTTCGAAATTGGCAAGTTACGGCGAATTGCCTGCCTAACCTTAGCAGCCCGTTGAATAACGCCATTTTTTTGTAGCCCTAAAAAGGGGCACTTTGATCGCGAAGTACTCAAAAACCGTCACTCCCGGCCCGAGAGATGGCGACGCAACATTGTCAGGACGCAATTATAGAGAATGAGCAAAGAAAGCAGTGCTTTCAGGTCCTCTGCAGCCCTCGTAGTAGTTTCATTCCATCAACTCTAAAGTATCGGTCCGATCTCGCCGACTATTATCAAAACAGGTGACAAGCTGCGGGACATGAGTCTGCAGTTGCTAAAAGTGCAAGTTGAATTCTCTAATTTACTGAGGTGCGCAAATGACCGTTTCAAGAAGACATTTTTTGAAATACTGTGCAGGTTCCGCAGCAGCCCTCGGGCTGGAGTTTTCGTCTCTGGGACCCTTGGGGAGAAAAGCGCTTGCTGCCGGAGGAAACCCGTCGTACCCGATCTCCACGGATGTCAAAACGACGCTCGACAGGGCTGTCATTGCCAATCCCAAGTACACACCTCCACTGGGTCCAAACGCGACGGTTTATCCTTGTGAGATCTCTTTATACACGGCGAACGAGTACGGAGTGTGGGTTCAGAATCAAGGCATCCCTTACTGTGGCATCGATATGAACAGCGGACTCATTACTACTCCATCGGTCCCCGATCCAAACGCCACGACGCTTTTGTCTTTCTTCACCATGAGCGACGTACATGTCTGCGACAAAGAAAGCCCGGCTCAGTCGATTTACAACGCTTACCTATTTCCATATCCCCTCCTGCCTAACAACACCCCGGCCGGTGGTGTTTCGAGTTATTCAGGCATTATACTCTATACGACCCAGGTTCTCGATGCCGCTATCCAGACAATCAACGCCCTGCATAAAAAGGCGCCGTTTGATTTCGGCATCGCTCTCGGCGATGCGTGCGACAACACTCAGTACAACGAGCTAAGATGGTATCTTGATGTCATCGACGGTAAGCCGATCACCCCCAGTTCCGGCAAACATCTTGGAGCCAAGCACATTGATTATCAGAAACCATACAAGGCAGCCGGGCTCGACAAATCGCTCAAATGGTACCAGGCGATAGGCAACCACGATCAGTTCTGGAAGGGGTCTACCTTTTGGACCGAGTACCTCCGGGAAACCGTCGTCGGGTCAAGAGTCCTCAACACGGGTCCGCCAACATCGCCCCCTGATTTCCGAGAACTGATGAATGGCAGAGGTTATTTAATGGGTGTTGTTGACGGCTCGACAGAATATGGGGACATCATAGATGTAGGGCAGGTCACCCCCAACACGCCACTTCCGAAGGTTGCCGCCGACCCGCACCGCCGCGCGCTTACGATTACCCAATGGATGAGCGAGTTCTTCAAATCCACGTCGAAACCGGCTGGTCACGGATTCACGCATGAAATGATCAACGGCACCGCATTGGCCGCCTGTTACACCTTCAATCCGAATCCTGATATACCGGTCAAGGTTATCGTTCTCGACGATACCGACAAGATGGACTGCGGTGCATACGGCTGTCTCGACGAACCCCGCTACAATTGGCTCTTAAATGAACTCGACAGGGGCCAGGCCGCCGATGAACTCATGATCGTCTGTTCGCATGTCCCGGTGTGGCCCTACGGGTATCGATCTCCGAATACTATCCCTCCGAAAATAATTTGGAACCCGGAATCCTATGTCCCCCAGTCAACTTCTATGGCGCCCGACCAATACTTGGTAACCACAATCGCCAGTACCTATTCAAACGTCGTCTTGTGGATCGCGGGACATGTCCACCGCAACGCCATCACTCCCCAGCCTGACGCCACTAATCCCGGATCGGGATACGGCTTCTGGGAAGTCGAGACCCCATCGTTAAGGGACTTCCCTCAGGAGTTCCGTCGCTTCCGGGTCGTCCTCAACAGTGACGGTGAAACTATTTCAATCCTTGTGATCGATGTCGATCCTGCGGTCAATCCGGCGCTTCTGCGCGGCGGATCGCAGTCGCCCGCGTTTATATCGCGCTCCTATTCGGTCGCAGCCCAGCAGATATTCGGAGATTCAATACAACAGAACGTAGCGGGTATAGATCCCAAGTCCGGTGTTTGTAATGCGCAGCTTGTCATACAATTGAGTCAACTGACTCCAGGACTGCAGGCGAAGATCAGGGCCTTTTCTTCATGAAGTCCGGCTAAAGTAAGTAGGTGACAATGCGCCGAGGCTTACGGAACCGTGGCGCCAGCCTATGGAGCTTTATACGATGCCGTGCGTGCCGACCATGACTGAGCTGGACCTCGTGTTTTTCGATACAACTTCTATCTATTTCGAAGGAGCTGGAGGGGAAACAATTGGTGAGCGTGGCTACAGCCAAAGCACTCTTGACACACTATGGCGGCAGCCCTCGGCGAATCCAGATGATTCTTATCGTGGATTTCATGCCGGAATGGTCATACGTGGTATCCATCATCGAGTAATTCCTCCAGGTATCGACCCTAACAGGGTGGTGAAAAAGGGTTCTTCGGTGGGAGCGACGCTTGAAAATGGCTAATGATTTCGTCATTCCGGCGCGTCCTCACAAAAGATCGGACGCGAACTTGAAGCATTTAACGCTGGTTTGGATGTTTAACGCGAATCCGAACGAAGTGAGGGTTCAGGCCGGAATCCAGGCCTTTTTTTAACTAATTGATTTTAAAGCGAAAGCCACTGGACCCCGGCCTTCGCCGGGGTGACGTATATAAGGTTTTTCGCCCTGATGTGGGAATTCCAATCTTTTTTCATCACCCTGCTAAAGGTCGCGAGCTCAACACAACTGGATCATTTCGGTTCTGCCGGCTACCTGATTGTAGAATAAAAAGGTGTGGTTTGAAATTATTCTGAACCCATTTATTTAGCACTTGGATTCTCTTGCTGTCCACGAGATGATTATTCCGACCACTGCAGCCCAAAAATAGATTCCGATCATGACTTCAGAAATTATCAGAAATCTAACTAACATAGCTTGTCTCGGCAGACTCATGTCTCCCGTTCCTAACGTAGTCATGATATTGAAACTGGAATATATAGGATTGATTATCTCAGGAGTGATATTAAAGCAAGAGCGACAAAGCGTGATATATAACACCCCGAAAGCTATCGCGATCGAGGTATACGCGATTAAAACAAAAGTCAAAGCCCGTAACGGCCTCATGGCAGGAGTACCGCCGAACGCGATGACAGTGGGCAACAGAAACATATCAGCTATCCAATAGCCAGCCACAATTGTCATTAGGATTCCCAGCCACGAGTATGAAGG
>JBEKXG010000312.1:0-6178 GCA_049512295.1 Syntrophobacteraceae bacterium | reverse complement strand
TCGAGCTGCTCCTTCGCCAGAAGGAGTCTCACTTCTATCTCGGCCCCCTCATCGACGCCTTCCTGCTCCTGGGGAATCTGCAGGATTCCGTCCGCTCGGGTAAGTGAGGTGATTATGCCCGCCCCTCTCTGGATTGGCATTGCAACCAGTCTGTCATCAACCCTGCCGAGGATCACACGCGCAAATTCTTCCAGGCCCAGCTTCGAAGGCAACTTCCTGCCAAGGATGGCCGAAATGGTGGGAAAAGCAGGGCATTGGACTCCCTGAAGAGAATAGAGCAGCGGTCTTACGAATTGTTCGAAAGCCATTATAGCCGAAACGGGATATCCTGGAATTCCGACAACCGGTTTTCCGCTCACCATCCCAAGAATAACCGGTTTTCCGGGCATCATGGCAACCCCGTGCGCCAGCACTTCGCCAAGTTCCTCGATAACCGCCGCCGTGTAGTCTTCCGATCCGGCCGAAGACCCCGCGTTGATCAAAACGACGTCGGCCGAAGACTCAACCCCTTCCCGGAGCGCCTCCTTTATAAAGTCGTATTCGTCGGCCACAACGTCGCGCAGGACCGGAACCCCGCCGCATTCCTCGACCATCCCTCCAAGAATGGCGCCGTTAAACTCGACGATTTCACCCGGCTTTACTTCATCCGCCCTGCCGGCCGGAATAATTTCGCTGCCGGTGGGCTGAATAAATACTTCGGGTCTCGCAAAAACGCCCACAGTCAAAATGCCTGCCGCCAGGAGGGAACCTACGTCGGCAGGCCGCAAAATATGCTGCCGGGGTAAAAGCAACTCACCCGCCACGATGTCTTCACCCACTTTGCGCACGTGTTGCCAGGGGAATACAGCAGAGCGGATTTCTATCTCCGAATGCGAAACGCTCTCGGCATGCTCGATCATGATGACCGCGTCGGCGCCGTCGGGAAGCGGGTCGCCGGTGTCGACCGGGTGGGCGCTTTCTCCTATTCTCAGACGAAGGGGGGTGGTGTCGCTCGCGCCGTATGTGTCGCCGGCGCGTACCGCATAGCCGTCCATTGCCGCCCCATGATAGTGCGGGACCGAACGCAGGGCGATAATCGGCCGCGAAGTGACACGCCCAAGGCTCGAATCCGCCCGGATATGCTCTTCCGCAGTCCTGAGCGCACCGTTGCGGCCCATCCAGCTTTCCCGTGCCTCCGGCAGGGTTTTCAGTTTGAGATAGATATTTCTCTTAGGCCTTTCCATTGGCAGTCCATTTTCTCTGAGAAACCGCCAGTGTCTCATCCGGTGTTTCCAGATGGACGCCAGGCTGGTCCCCACCTTTTTTCCTCATAACCTTTTGAAGCCGAACCGGTTAAAAAACTCGACTCGAAAGCGCCTGGCGCCAATCAGGTTCACTTCGGCGATATACACCTGTTCGAGTTCGTCCAGCTCAACCTGAACCCAGTTTTCTATATCGTCCAGCCCCCTTAACCAGCGATTGAAATCGTCCCTGTCAAGCATTTTGGGAGGCTGGAGTGTGAAACTGCCCCCCCCATACTGGTGAACGCGCTTTTCACCGAACAGGGCGTTATAATCGGCAGTATTGACCCCAACGACCGGGACGAAATTATCGAAGGCCCGGACCAAGGCTCCCGTTTTCCAATGGCCGCGCAGGACTGGAAAGATACAGGGGTTGAAAACGATATCGACTCCCTGGTCCGTAAGCTGCCGCCCCGCTTCGGGCTGTCCCCAGAAATCGATGCAAACCGGTATGCCGATCTTTCCGAAATCGGTTGTAAAGACCCGGAATGCTCCATCTCCCGAAGAGATTCCCAGCCTGTCACGCTCCAGCGCTCCGACATTGAACTTGCGCTGCCTGCCGAGAACCCGTCCGGTCCGTCCGAAAATGGTAGCGCTATTATACCGCTTCCCGCCCTCTTCTTCGACCATGCCAGCTATGACGTAGCTGTTAAGTTTGCGTGCGGCCGAACCCAGCTCCCGTTCGCCCAGGAAAGGGAAGTATTCTGGAAAACAAATAACGTCCAGCTCTTCTCCCCGGCATTTTTCCATCAGTTGCAGGGCGTGTCCGATATTGCGCGGATCGTCGAAGGACGGGTACGGCTTGGGCTGAATGATGGCTATTCGGATGTTGTCTTTCATAGAAATTCCTTAGGACGCAATTTTCTCGCCCGCAGTTGCGACAATGAGCTTCGCTATAGCAAGAGAGGAAGTGGCAGCCGGAGAAGGCGCGTTCAGCACGTGAATCATTTTGTCTGTCTGCTGGATGACGAAATCGTCCAGAAGTTTTCCGTCTTTGCCCAAAGCCTGGGCACGCACCCCTGCGCCACCCCGCTCAAGATCACCTGCGCAAATAGCCGGCACCAGTTCCTGGAGCGCACGGGTAAAAAGGGATTTGGAAAAAGAGCGCATCATTTCGCCCATCCCGGTTTTCCAGTGTCTCGAAATGAGGCGCCAAAAACCTTCATAGCCTAGAGTCTCCAACAGTTCCAGAGGAGCAATCCGCGCTCCGCTGTATCCCTCGCGGGCAAAGGCAAGGACGGCGTTCGGACCGGCTTCGATTCTCCCGTCGATCATTCGCGTAAAATGTACCCCAAGAAAAGGGAATCCGGGGTCCGGCGTCGGATAAATAAGATTCTTGACTAGAAATGCGCGCCCCGGTTTTATCCGGTAGTATTCGCCCCGGAAAGGAACGATCCGGCAGGGGGGGCGCAGACCGGAGGACCGGGCGAGATGATCGGAATACAGCCCGGCGCAATTTATAAGGACCCGGCTTTGGAATACGCCCCGGCCGGTTTCAATCCGCAGTGTTTTCGGATCGAAGTCCTTTACTCTTTTGACTTTGGCTCCGAGGAAAAGCTCCCCGCCCTTTTTGCCAAAGACATCAGCATACGCTTTGGCAACCTGTCTGAAGTCCACAATCCCGGCGCCAGGAACGCGCAGGCCCCTGATACAACGGGCATGCGGCTCAAACTCTTTTACCTCCGCCGCACTGAGCATCTGCAGGCCGAGAACGCCGTTTTCACTACCACGCCGATAAAGTTCGGCAAGAGCAGGCAGTTCCTCATCCCGCGTCGCTAGCACTACCTTACCGCAAATCTCGTGCTCGACATTGTGCTCCCTGCAGAACCGAACGAGTTCATCGTGGCCCGAGATACACAGACGAGACTTGAGTGAGCCGGGCCGGTAGTAGAGCCCGGAATGAATGACGCCGCTGTTGTGTCCGGTCTGGTGAGCGGCGATCATGTTCTCCTTCTCTAAAATCGCCACCCTCAGTCCGGGAAACTCCTCCAGCAGTCTCATTCCTGTGGCGAGACCGATTATTCCCGCCCCTGTAATTGCTACATCAAATGAAGTATTCATGCGGATATTTCAGTGATTCAAGGCATTCTAGGTGAAATAATGGCCTAAGCCAACGATAAAACGCGTCCGGCTTTTGCCTCACGGCGCTGTAAGCTGAACCAGGCTCGCCTCTCGGCTCCTGTGGTCAACAACCGTGAGAATCATCTTCTTTTGAGGAGGCATCGTGCTTAAAACTTCAGCGAAATCATCAGGCCCGGCAAGGCCTTTCCGGTTTATCTGGAGGATAATATCTCCGGGCTCTACTCCAGCTTTGCCAAAAGGCCCCTTTGCTTCAACCCGGATGACCACAACTCCGTTGCCGTCATTAAGACCATATTTTTTCGCATCCTTCTTTCCAGCGGTAAAGTCCTCCTTTTATGAAAAGCCGGTTCCCGGTACCTCAAATCAACTTTTCCCGGCAGACCGGATCAAACAATGCAACGGGAAAATCATGGCGCCGCGAGTTCGCCATATCCCTTAACGATAACAATCTCCCGGACTGCTCGCCATACGAGCCGTTTTGCAAACTAAACGAAGCCGCAGGAAATATTTTTTGCATGTAATGACCACCCATTCCCTTCTCATGGGAGATGATTATAATACAGCCGCTCGACGTGGCTGAGGTATGCTGTGAAACATTTTCAATTCCAGATCGGGAAGGATTATTCCAATGACTCAAAAAGTTGAACAGTGTCACTGCGAAAAGTGCGGAAATGAAGCGGAAATGACCATCACCTGCCAGATGGTCGAAGTTCAGACGCCGTCCGGAGAGGTCAAAAAAAAGCAGCGTGAAACCCGCACATGCAAAGTATGCGGAAACGAAGCGGATTTGATTATCGACTTCGATTAGTTTGTCTCACCGGCTTCATCCGGTGGATGAGAAATGGTGGGCGAAAGCAAATGCCGCCAAAGGGGAGGCCGCACCACACGGCTCTCCTGCCAGTCGCGGAATTCAAACGGGAAAGGGATTACTCCGGTTGACACTGAGGTTTTGCCGGAGTATAATTTGAAACATTGTCGCGGGGTGGAGCAGTCAGGTAGCTCGTCGGGCTCATAACCCGAAGGTCAGTGGTTCAAATCCACTCCCCGCTATCAGGTAAATTCAGGGACTTAGGGCAAACCTAAGTCCCTCTTTTCTTCTAAAGTCCATCCTCCGCTTTTCGATCTTCCATGCATCCCCCTGGTTCGCAGTCTCAACCTGCGTCGCGCGCAATACGTGTCGTGCGCAATACGTTGCATTCATTGGTGAAATGGGGTATTTTCAATTTGCTTGGACAACAGCTTAGACACAGATTCCACAGCGTTGAATCAGCAAACGGCACGGGAGGCGCCGATCATGGCGAAACTCAACGAACAGGGGGATTATTTCGTTCCGGTCCTGGCCCCTTATGTGCAATGGGTGCAGGCATACGGACAGCTTATCTCCGCGCTCTACGAGGAACATAAAACAGTCAGGAGAACATGGAAAGCCTTCAGGGATAAGATGCCGGGAGTCGAGCAGAGGCTGGAATTTGGCGTTTTCGAGCAAATCCTGCTGTTCAGCCTTTTTCTTTCAGAATGGAATGAGGGTCATGAACGAGGCGGCTCCCTTCAGGAGGACCGCGAGACAAAGCCGGGCATCAGGGATCGCCAGGGAGGTCATGTCCATAACCAGCCGGACACGGTTATACAGAATCTGCGCAGGGCATCCGATGAAAGAGACAGGGCCTTATGGAATATTAAGCATCTCGAAGAAAATGCTGTGAGGCTCACGGCCCGGAAGGATGACCTGGAAAGAGAGGTGAACCTCCTTAATAAAAACCTGGACAAGGTTCAAAACGAGCTGGGTGTGGCAAATGCGAATCTGAATATGGCTATGAACGAGTTAGACAAGCACAGAGCGGAAAACGCCAGCCTGCGAGAAGAGAATGCCGTCTTGAGGGAGAGGGAGGCTTCTTTGGAAGAACAAATCAAAGTGCACATGGAAGAGCCGGGCTCGATTGTTCCAGAGAAGGCGCAACCCCGACAGACTATCGCAATCAAAAGACCGGAGGTCAAACACGGCCCATCGCAAACAGTTATACAATGGGTTATACACGACTCCACCCCCGAAGTTAGACATGAGGTTGTACAATGCTCCGGTGCGGAGATCCCTGCAAAAAAGATAGCCGGGTGGAATGTGCAGCGCTCTAAAGACGGCTATTACCGGGTGTACCGGAAGATCAAGGGCAGGGTCCATTCGATTTATATCGGAAGAGAGCTCGATATTGACAAGGCCAACAGGAGGATAGCCGACAAGGAAAGAGATCTGAGGTAATATCGCCGGGAGTTATACATGGAAACATGTCGTGTCGGATAAAACGAGCAACACGGTTTTGAATCACTATACCAAGTTCGATGTGTTTTTCTCACTGCGGTCATCGGATTTCAAGCGCGGCGGCAAGTGGCTGGCAGTGTAGAAAACCCCTGATGATATGAAAATGGTGATGCACGCCACAGTGAATGCGAGCGATTTCCCGTGCCATAACCCGGCAAACCAACGCCTGAATTCATCGGCAAGCACATTTGCCGTTCCGCCGTAAAGTTCCAGACCCCGCAGGTACTGTTTGGAATCCTCAGGCGTGATCGGATAAACAGACCCACCGCCGTCTTCGTAACCCAGGACGCCGCTCGAATCGCCGCCAGCCGTCAGATAAATCAGGATGGCGCTGCCTGAACCAATCAACAGGATAATGGCGCTGATAAAATTAAGGTATATACGCGTTCGTCCACGATTTTTCATTTGATGCTGTGCCTGTTAGCTCGTCTTATTGCACACGCCAGGAAGCTAAAACCGTGGTCCCCTCGTCCGGCCCTGATGTAATGGAAAAACTTCCAGC
>JBEKXG010000311.1:0-8327 GCA_049512295.1 Syntrophobacteraceae bacterium | reverse complement strand
AAAATCAGATACTTGAAGAAAATCTACAGCCGAATGGCTGAGAGGAAGAAGCTGAGGTACTGCGCACTACGTGGGGCAGTTCTTTTGAGCAGAAATGGGTCAGTTTTCTTGAGTGCCCAAGAACTTTGTGAGCGCTCCGGATTTCATGGGCAGGAGAAGTCCTTTTTATCACACTGAGGCCACAGTAAATACCTCTCTCGGTCGACACCCGCAACAATCATTGCCGGCCTTAGTACACTGGTTCATAAAAACGGTTACGTATCCGGTTGAAAGCAACCCACAGAGGGCATGGCCCGGATCTTGTTATCCGGGGCCGGAGCCCAAGAGGTCGAACGACGAGGGTGGTCTTTCGTATGCCTCTTTCGCTTCAGGCACGGACAACGGGGAGTTGTCCGTGCCACCCCGTGTGAATTTGATTGTATACGTCACCGAATTTATGAAATGAACGGCTTAGGCAGATGGCTGATTATATGGCATAAAACAGACCGGCAGAACCGGACCCTGCTTCGAAAAGTTCTTCGGTCCTCTTGGCGCTTCGCGCCCCGGATAGCAACCCCGCCTATGCGGGGCAGGATTATCTGGGCCACCCGCGATAAGTTTTCACAGACCCGACGCCACACCTCCGAACAGCTTTATAATCTGGACCAGCAGTCCGAGCACCTGTTCCACCTGGCCCAGTGCTTTTTTCAGCTCTTCAAGGCTTGCCAGCTCTTGCTTCAGGCTCTTATTCACCTTGTTGAGCTCGTCCGTGTATTCCACATACCTGGAATCGTCCTCCCGAAAAACAAGCTTGCCAAGTTCTCTTTGTGCGTCATTTAGCCTCTTGCGCGATTTCTCCCATCCGGGTCGCTCGGGGTCCTGAAGGCCCTTTCCCGAGAGTATGACCTCGTCTATTTTTACTATCAGGTCGCCGATTAATTTTATCAGTTCCAGCTTTGTCATGACGTTTCTCCTCATTTGGCCCCGCTAAGTTTCTTTAAAGCCGCTTCAACCTCTTTTACCCTCTCGAGGTATTTTGTCATTGCGTCTGTGAAGTCCTCGACATCCTTTGATGTTTTCCTGGAGCCGGCATAAGCGAGGAGCGCCCGCTGAGCTTCCCTCATGGCGCCAAACAGCTTTTCGGGATTCGTCTGCGGAAGCTCGTCCCACTTGACCAGCACAGCTTTCAGCTGATCTGCATCCTTCTTTAGCACATCGGCTTTGGCATCCTTCCCTTTTTCCGCTTCCCCGTTGTAATCTTCCCAGGCATATTTTCGCTGCGCGGACAGATATGAGCGCTGGCGCTGGTAGGCCACCGAGGCGTCGTTACTTACAAGGTCGATCAGATTCATAATGGGATCGTATCCGCTGCTTACGGCCTTATCCAGAGCCTCCTGAATCTTTTTTTCCATGGCGCTTTTGGCGACCTGACCGATGATGTTTATTGCGGGATCGACTGTGGTCTTGAACGGCAAATCCTCTCCTCCATGGAGTGCGTTGACCGCTTTGGCCAGATTATTCAAATCGGTGGAGATATTCTTGGCCTTATCCGAGATGTCTTGGGGGGCATCCGAGTTGGCTATCTTTACCAGCAGGGTTCCATATTCGGACAGAGATTCAAGCGCTTTTATTCTATTCTCGATCTGATCAGGCGTCAGGATTTGCGTTTGTTCCATCTTCAAGAAGTCAATTTCACTGTGGCTGCGGACCTGACTGTCAATATAGTCTTCTCTCTCAACCTGGTTGGCCTGCGTTATGAATGTTCTCGCGCTTTCAACAACAATTGTATTAGCATCTCTGTAATTTGTCAGGGGAGCCTTGTATGCGGTGACCGTAGAGCACCCGGCGGCAGCGATAGATACCAACAGCAGAGTTAATAGCGCAGACCTCCAATAATACCGTTTTCCGTTCATGGCCACCTCCTTTGATTTCCAATCCGGTTATGAATGACTTGGGTCCCTCCCCCCCGCAACTGCCGACGGAAATGTCGCAGATCCGCGGAGACCGGCCCTCTGTTTCTGATGAGTAGCACCCACCAATGCGCTTCAGGAATCCATAACAATATCGCGCCAGTCAACAGGGCCTCATTCGAGCGGAATGAGTTTGCCGCAGAGGGTTGCCAAACCCGATCCTGCTTAGTGTCAAATTCGGTTCTGATTCTTCCAGCATTCCATCTTCTCTGCTGAATCCGGCCCCCCAGAAACACCATTCGCCGGTAGCTGTTCCCTCTTCTTTGAAATACTTGTACAACTCAAGGCAGCCGAGCTGAACTTTCCCGTCTCCCAAAGGCAAATCCAACTCGTGTTTCCCCGACTCGGGATTGAGCATGCTGATATCGATGGCTGACCCCCAGGAATGATTGGAAAATTGGCTGGTCGAGCCTCGCACGTATCGGACACACAAAACTCCCGCTGTGCCGAGAGCATTATAGAGATCGCAATTTCCGGCTTTGGCTCTCGCGAATACACGCGAGAGCAGGTCGAGAAAAGGTTTGATCCCCGTTACCCTGAAGGGGCCGACATTACGCGTCTCGAGGAGGTCCTTCACTTTCTTGCTCGCTTTGCCATCAGCGCAGTCCTGGCCAAGCGGCATCGATGGTGAACCCAGGATTGAGGTCATAGTGGAAACACGCGCAGCGTGGCAGACGGTGTTGATCGTTTCCGGGGGAGGCTCTTCGATCTTCTGGGCAAAGTTCGGCATAAGCCTTTCTCCTCTTTAATTAGGTGTTATGGGTTTGAGCAACCGGGGTCACGTCACCGCTTACTCCCAGACTAATGTAATCCGTAACGCTTTTATACGCGCAAATATCGAGACGATGAAAAAGGGTAAGCATTTAAGCGACAAGAAAAAAATGATGCCATAAAAGCTTTCCGGTCCCGGGATAACTTATTAGTTTAGTCATCTCTTCAAACTGCTTGCGCATCCCGCACGAGGTGCTACTCCCGGTCTAGGTCGGGCGATGCTAATAGCCCAATTTCTGTAGGCACATGCCCAAAAAGCACCCATTCTCAGCTCTTAAAACTACCTTTTGGTCAAGGCCCTGAGATCATCCTTCTAAGCCAACTTGGGGTTCGCGGAGCGCAGCTTCGTCATTCATCCCGGAAATCCGGCGCCCCTTTGCCTTCATGCCGAGCCTGCGCTCTATAACATCAACAAAGTCCCGGCTCTCGACGGCAATTTCCTTAGTCTACTTTCGTTCCCGGACCCGTTCGAGACGGCCGAGAACTTCCTCCACGCAGCCTCTATGCAACCGACGTCAGCACCATTTCCCCTTCTGTTCTGCATCTGAAAACATCGAACAGCGTGTCACACGGTCGACACTCAGTTGGAGGTCGATCGAGCCCCACTTGTTCTAACTTGCCCTTTATAGGTATCTATTATCATAAGATGGTTGCAAAAAAATTACAGGATTACTTCAGCCCTAAAAGCTAACTCATTGAATTTGCCTAGGAAAAGAAGATGGTCCTGATGAGATAGGAATTTTCTTTTTGTGGGGTGAGGATTCCAAAGGCACCCGCCAGTGGCATTTAGCTCAGGGTCCAAGACACTCCATCCTCCTTGCCAATCCATGAAATCCGAAGAACAGACCGACGCATAACGCCTTATGATCTTAATGTGTGAATTTCCCCGGAGCGGCAACAGTCGGCAACATGTGCGATGAGATCGGAAACCGGGAGTGTGAAGCGCGTAAGATCGAATTGAAGCGATCACATTTTACAACCGACACCGTCATAAAGCTGAGGCTGGCTTTGTCTACTTTTCTGCCCAAGTGCACCCAAGCGTAACTTCCACTTCAACCGGAACTGCGGCAAGATAACCTTTACCTGCCTCGATCATGGTCTCTTTTAGAATCAGATATCGGAAAAGATGGCTTTTGGGCTTTTTATCCGGTCTTGGTCTTTATGTTATAAATATAAAAATATCAGCCGGCGGCGCGGGCCCCAACCGGTCAAACCCGATACGAGTCACCGGAACATGAATCTGGCCAAACACTTGGAGACCCGGCTTGACCGGCTCGCTGGCTTCAATCAGCCCTCACTTGCTTCCGGCCTCGAGATCGAGAATGCTTCGTTTCAACTCGGCAGGCACGGGGACCTTCCGATTGTTTCGGTAATCATAAATAACCAGCACCCCTTCGCCCTCTGCGGCAATCTTTGAGAGCCGGTGACTGGCCACACTGTACTTCATCGTGAACCGGTCCGGGCCAATGTCTGACACGGATGCTCCGACCGAGACCACGTCGGGATAGCTCAGGGGCGCGCGAAACCTGCACTGAGTTGAGGCGAGGATGGGGCCGATTCCGGTTTTTTCCATGAATTCCCAGAGTTTTACCCGGTCGAAATAGACGACGCGAGCGTTTTCGAAATACCGGAAGAAGGCAACGTTGTTCACGTGCCCGAGAGCGTCCATTTCCCCCCATACCACTGGGAACTCCACTATGACAGGAAATCCTTCAAGCAGTTTCTCTTCCATTTGCGCCTTCATTGAGAGTAAAGAGTGTCGATAAAGCAAACAGGGCCTTCAGCTAACCCGGAATAATGCATCAACTACTGCGCTATGCATGCAAACTGCATGTTCGGATCGGGTTTTGCCCGAAAAAACTTCCCCTGCATTCCTGAAGCCCACAAAACCATATGATTTCCCAATAGAATATGCAAGTGAAACGTCAATGAGACGCGGTCAAATTCTGGCCTGATGGTCCTGTCCGTTTGTCACCAACTGCGCGCATGCGGCTTTCCCTCCCTCTGACGGATTTGAACCATACTATCAGATGGTTGGGATGGATGCGGTATGATATTCAGACATGCTCACGCATAATCCAGGTCAAAATCTCAGGATACCGACCTCCTCCCGCCTGCCTACCCGTGAAATAGCCGTTTCTAGCCGACTTCTGCCTCCGTCCCATATCAATTTCCGCACCATGCTCGGAAATCGTCAAAAAGGTAATGTCTCGGCAAGGCCAAGCAGAAGCAGATTGAAAAAAATACTTCGTGGAGGCCGCAAAGCGCCATCAAGATGAGCGGATCACATCGAGTCGGCGAGCGGGGAGGCCCCCGGAGTCTTTTCGTCAAGTAATCTTTCCCCGGACCGTTAACTTTTTGCGCAAAGGCTCTCTTTCAGGGTATATATTCACCTACGTCCCGACCCCCCAAAAAAAATCGATTGTGGGAGAAAACAGGCGGGCGACGGAATCTTTGTATAGTGAGATATCGCAATGATCACGTTAAAGTGCGGGAAGGACCTTGAACGGCTGGGTATTCGAGGGTGTGAAGGATTAAATATTTCGCCGTTTCTCGATCATCTGGAATCCTGTGACAAGTGCCGCAAGGCCCAAGGTGAACTGGTTGACGAACTGAACAAATTGATCGGTGGCGAGCAGGAGTAAAAATCACACTCCTTGAATCGGCTGTCGATACAATCCGTCAGATCTAAATCCAGGCGAGTTCACAAACAACCTTTTATGTAAAGTTGGATACACCTTAAAGGATCGGTTTATGATTTCTTCCAAAGACGATGAGCTTTTGGATACATATAAGCGATTACGGAATGTCAATAAGGCATTGAATGGTCAGTTTATACGTCAACTCGCCAAGAAGTCCGTCCTGGAATGTGCCAAGAAGCTGGGGTTGGCAAAGGGCAAGGTCATGATCTTTGATAGTGAGGATGAATTCCCCGCGCTCATGGATTTTTGCCTGTACAACTCCCGCATGGGCGGCAAGACCGTAATAGAACGTTATGCGCAGCAGACGCCACCGCCGCCGGAATCGGACGAAATGAAAGTTCTCCAGGCCATGTTGGATTCATACTTTTCTGTTTTTATGGTTGAGCGGGTTTACACCGGCAGGGGCGTTTCGCTTTCCAGTTTCGGGCAAGAGCAGGTGTTCCTGATGGACCTTGGACTGGGGGATACTGCCGTTTCGGGGATGTCTATGGCGGGAAGGGTGTTGCCATTTCCGGATTTCCATATGTCTGCCGGCGCTCTTCTACCTCTTTATGAAGAAACCGTAATTAAGGCTGTTTCCCCCATCCTGGAAAAATGGCTCTTACATCACCCGGACATGGGACGCACAAAACTCTCTCCCGGACTCTCATCTGCCTTTTCTGCGCAAGTCGTTCGCGCTGCATTGAGAGCAGGGGCTCTCAAATCCGTAAAGTACTCAGACGTCGAGACGTAATCATTCCTAAATCCAAAAGCCCGTTGACAGTGATTGCAGAAGCATCCAGCAAAGAGCTCTAAGGCAAAGCCACCGTGTACCTCCTTCAAATCTATTTCGAGAATGCTCGTGAGAACCGCACCGGTGAAGTATGTTTCAAGGATGGCAGCGATAAAATAACTAAATGGACTGTCCTCTCTTCGAATCAATCAAACCGGGAACTGCTGCGCCTGATTGCCGCTGCCTGTGGAGGCACCAGCCTGCTTCCTCGTCTTCCGTTCGCTTTGCAGCGGCTTTGCCACGATCTCGACACCCCGTTGCAGGTGGAATTCATCCTCGCACTCCATCCTCCCTACGAAACTCCGCCACATGGCACAGCTCTTTGGGGCAGCGGCATTCAGATAGACAGTGAGGGACTGGTCAGGGGCTTGAATAGCAAAGAATACCGTTATCTTTCTTCCGAAACACCCATCCACAAGGCCAAGACCGGTATCGGTGATTCATGGCTTTTTTTGTTGGGCTACGGGTCTGAACTGAAACACCATGACAGGACGGATGATTTTGATTTCAGCGATCCTTTTTTTCGCATCACGCGCTTTCATTCTCTGTTCCTTGACCAAGCGCCGTTAACGGACCCGGTAGAATTCCTGACTAAGCTACACTACCGGGCAGTCAGGCATAAACGCCTGGCGCCGATGCATGTATTGGAACGTCTCTCGCGCCTACTCAAAAAACATCTTGCCATAGACACTGGGAGTTGGATGAAAAGGGAATGCGATTTCAGACTGCAATGGCCGGCTCTTGCGACCTGGCAACAGCGCGCAGTACTGCCAGCCATTGATGCCTCACGGCACCTGCTCAGTGCTTATCAACAATCCAGTAAACCGTTAGACACCTCTGGCTTAATTTTGTTCGACCACCCCGACCGGTTCTGCTCCAAAGAACTCTTCCCGCGATGGGCGACGCTCATGGATTACCTGCTCCCGAAAATGCAATTTCTCATAACAGTGGATGATCAATCCCGTCTGAGTTTTCCCGGCGAGATCCTGGCCAAGTCCTGTGAGGTTCCAATCCTTCCAGAGCGATCAAACAAACCTTCAACGCGAGTATCAAGGGGTACCATTCTGCTTCTGGACGTGGACAGTCGGCTGCCGAATCTGGCACTTATGAAACTCAGCCGATATTTCAAAGAACAGGGACGAAATGTTATCCTCGCAAGGCACGAAGCTTTCATTACAGGGGTTGAAGCCGTTTATGCGAGCTGCGTTTTCTCCCGAGCTATCTCACAAAGACGCTTGCTCAGGTTGCGGAAGTATTACGGGAATTCGCTCATGGTGGGCGGTTCGGGAGTGGATATCAGGAAGCGTCTTCCAGAAGGCATTGAGAAGCTGCCCGCCGACTACAGTCTTTATCCCGAACTGGGAGATCGGGCCATCGGCTTCATAACCCGTGGCTGCCCTTTCTGCTGTTCTTTTTGTATCGTTCCGACAAAGGAAGGCAAGACCCGTCAAGTCTCTAATCTCGATGAACTGTTGGCCGATGGTAGACGAAAACTCATCCTCCTGGATGATAATATCCTGGCACATCCCACAGCAGAAGATTTCCTCGAAGAAATGGCAGTGCGCAACGTGAAGGTCAATTTCAACCAAACGCTGGCTCTCCGTTTAGTGGATCAGCAAAAGGCCCATCTATTGAAGCGCATGCATTGTTCAAATCTTAGATTCACACGCCGCGCGTATCATTTCAGTTTGAATGACAATCGCAATCTGGATGAAGTGCGCGGAAGATATGAAATGTTCGGTTTTACCAACAAAGACAACGTGGAATTTATATGCATGTATGGGTTTAATACGACTCTCGCCGAAGATGTGGAACGTTTCCGTTTCTTACGTTCTCTACCGGGCGTTTATGTGTTCGTGCAGGAATACCAGCCTATTCCGGGTGGACCATCATCAAACTTGCTCAATTTCTTTGACGAACATGCAGACGAGCTCATCGACGAACTTATCCGTATCGTTTTTCCTCAGAATATGAAGAGCATGGAGAAGTACTATCGGTGGGTCAGTAAACATTATGCACAAACCTTCGGCAGACTACACCGAGAGCTGGTTGATACCATCTTCAGATACAATCACCGTCAACAAAAGGGGCATTACCTTGCTACCATGGCCCATCTACGTGGAGAGATGGCTT
>JBEKXG010000310.1:0-6204 GCA_049512295.1 Syntrophobacteraceae bacterium | reverse complement strand
CCAAACTATTGATTCGAGGCTCGCAGAGCGTGGAGTTATGTCGCGGGCATTAGCCGCTCCTACGCTCCGACTTCTTCTTTGACCGAAATGGCTATCTTGTAGAGCACGGTCAGCACGAAGAAACCGGTTGCCCAGACCCCGAGCGCGATCATCAGCTCAGGGATGCTCGGCGCGTATTCGCGAACCTGACCGAACGGGTTTGGAATAAAACCGGCCACGATCAACCCAACGCCTTTTTCAATGTACATGGAGAAAAAGACGCAGGCGGCGGCAGTCAGGAGCATTTTTTCGTTCTTGCGCACATCCGGATGCAGCAGGAGCGCGACCCCGGCTACAGCCAGTATGGCAAAAAGCCACATGAACGGGACCAGGTTGCGGTGCCCTTCAAGACCTACGAACAGATACTTGAGCGAGTCCATTTCGCCGGGAATATTGCTGTAGAACGCCGTGAAGAACTCGAGGCCGACGAAGAAAACGCTTATCAGCATGGCGTAAGTCATGATCGTTGCCAGCTTGTCTATGGCTTCCTTACCGGGGTCGAATTTGGAGTATTTTTTCACCAGGTATGAAAGCATGATAAGAAGCGCCGGACCCGAGCAGAAAGCCGAGGCAAGAAAGCGGGCGGCCATGATCGCCGTCAACCAGTAGTGCCTGGCGGGAAGACCGGCGTAGAGGAAGGCCGTGACCGTGTGAATGCTGACTGCCCAGGGGATCGAAATATAGATGAGCGGCTTCACCCAGTTGGGATAATGAGTCCCCTTGCGTTCGGCCTCGAGGACGTTCCAGCCGATGAGCAGGTTTAGCAGCAGGTAGCCGTTCAAAACGATCATGTCCCAGAAAAGTATCGAATTGGGCGTCGGATAGATCAAAATGTTCAAAAGGCGCATCGGCTTGCCAAGATCGACTATGACAAACAGAAGACACATGGTGCACGAAGCTATGGCCAGAAATTCGCCCAAAATGGTGATTTTCCCGAACGCCTTCACGTCGTGCAGGTAATAGGGAAGAACGACCATGACCGCCGAGGCGGCCACGCCGACCAGGAAAGTAAACTGGGCGATGTAGATTCCCCAGGACACGTCCCTGCTAAGTCCTGTGATCGTAAGACCCCGGTTCCACTGAGTGAGGTAAGCCGCAAAACCAAGCCCCATGAAGACGACCAGGACCCCAAGCAGCTTATAGTATCTAGTGCTTCCAGTAAGTGCTCTTTCAAGCATATCCCACCCCTTAGATTATGTAGTAAACGCCGGGACTGGTCCCGAGCTCGGGTTTGCGCCTTATCGAAAATTGCGAGGCAAGTGCCTTTCGAACGTCGGAGTTAGGGTCTTCGAGATCGCCGAAGGAGAGAGCCTTGCACTTGCACGCCTCAACGCAGGCCGGAATCTTTCCGACCGCTAGCCGTTCCTCGCAGAAGTTGCACTTCTCGACAACCCCGCGATCCCTGGTCGGGAAAGCCATGTTTAGTTCCGTCTTGATGTAGTCGCGCGGGTCCCTGAAATTAAAGCTCCTGGCGCCGTAGGGGCAACCGGCCATACAGTACCGGCAACCGATGCAGCGGTGGAAGTCCATCATGGTGATTCCGTCCGCTCTTTTAAAGGTTGCCTTTGTAGGGCAAACCCGCGTGCAGGGGGCATTCGTGCAGTGATTGCAAAGGACCATGAAGGGCTTTTCCCTTATCGCTTCGGGTTCCATGCCGCTTTCCTGCCCGGGGAAGACGTTCTCGTACTTTTCCTCCCAGATCCACTTGATCTCTTCTTTCCGGGTCCCGATATCCGGAACATTGTGGGTCGAGTGGCAGGCAAGAACGCAGTCTTTGCAGCCGGGAGGTCCTTTTTCCCAGCACTTCTTCATATCGATAGCCATGGCCCATCTTTTGGCGGTCAGCGCCTGGAGGTTCGCCATGAATTTGGGCTCCTCCGTTTTGGCAACCGCATCCAAAACCCTAAGGGACGCCAACCCCAGCGCGCAGACGCCGCCGATCTTCAGAAAATTCCTTCTGCCAGTTTCCATTACTTGTTCTCCTTTGGAGGAATGTGACAATTCCAGCAGTAGGGGGTGGATCCCGCCTCTAACCCAGCATAGTTATGACACTGGTCGCAGAATTGAGATTTGTTCGAGTGGCACCTGACGCACTCGTTCTGAAGACTCATTTCATAGGTCTTGCCGTCGCTTGCCACATACATTCTGTTGCCGTTTCGGACTACCTCGGTCCTCCAGTCGTTCAAAAGCTTCATATGCCCGGTGATCATTTCTTCCTTCGGCAGAACGCACTGCTTGTGGATCATCTGGCTGATAACCGGAGTATCGAGTTTGGGCTCCGGCGGAGGAGCCGCCTTGCCGTGATTGAACCATATCGGGAAGGTTGCCAGCACGATAAAAATCACCAGGCCGACAAGGATATATTTTCCATCATATATCTTCATTCTCGCCATCCTCCATTCCAAGCATAGGCTCGCCGCGCAGGTCGGTGGTCCTCTCTGTTTCTCCTTCCATCACAAGCGCGTTGCCGACCAGTTCGTGGATTCCGTACACGGTCACATCCGGGACCCAGTAATCCATCGAGGCGGTAAGCACCGCGCGGTCGATGGCGCAGATGCACGAAAGCGCGTTTACGCCGAACTTTTCGTTTACGTGGCGCACCGCGTTAGCCCTGGGCAACCCGCCGCGCATTCTCATTTCCATGAACTCGTCGTTGTTTAAGCCCGACCCCGCGCCGCAGCAGAAAGTCTGCTCCCGGATGGTGCCGGGCGGCATTTCGTGGAAATTATTGCAAACGTTTTCGAGCACATAGCGCGGTTCTTCGAAAAAGCCCATGCCGCGCGCAGGGTTGCAGGAATCATGGTAGGTCATTACCAGTTGATCGTTGCGGCTCGGGTCGAGCTTGAGCTTGCCGTTTTTGATCAGGTCTGCGGTAAACTCGACGATGTGTATCATCTTGGTGGACGCGGCGTTGTCGAACCTGGTGCCGGTAATGGGGGATACGGGGACTTCGAGAAAGTCGGCGGGGCCGTTCATCGTGTCCATGTACTGGTTTATGACCCGCCACATGTGGCCGCACTCACCGCCGATAATGTACTTTACGCCCAGCCTCTTGGCCTCCGCATACATCTTGGCGTTGAGGCGCTTCATCATCTCGTGGGAGGTGAACATGCCGAAGTTTCCACCTTCGGAGGCGTAGGTGCTCCAGGTGTAGTCGAGTCCGATCTCATGGAAAAGCATCAGATATCCCATGAGAGTATAGGTCCCGGGGTCTGCGAAAACGTCGCCCGAAGGGGTGATGAAAAGAATCTCGGCCCCCTTGCGGTTGAAGCTCGGTTCGACCCGGATACCGTTTACGGCCTCTATTTCATCGACGAAAAATTCGATCATGTCCTTGAAGGCGTGCGGCTGAATGCCGAGATGGTTCCCGTTATGGAAGCAGTTGGCCACCGGTCCGATGACCCAGTCGATGTTGAGGCCGACGAGGTTCAGCAGTTCACGGCCCACCATCGTTACCTCCGCCGTGTCGATCCCGTAGGGGCAGAAAAGCGAGCAGCGGCGGCATTCCGTGCACTGAAAAAAGTACATGAACCACTCTTTTACCACATCCACGGTAAGTTCGCGGGCGCCGACCATCTTGCCCATGAGCTTGCCTGCGAGACTGAAGTCGTTGCGGTAGACCGACCTCAAGAGTTCGGCCCTGAGCACCGGCATATTCTTCGGGTCGCCCGAACCTAGATAGAAATGGCACTTGTCGGCGCACGCGCCGCAGCGCACGCATATGTCCATGAAAATCTTGAGCGACCGGAATTTGCCCAGCCGCTCCCGTAGGCCTTCCAGGATGGTCTGTTTCCAGTTGGAGGGCAGTTTCCAGTCTTCATCGGTCGGGGACCATTCCCTGGGGTTGGGCAGTCCGACGGCTTGCAGGTTTTTGGCTTTTCCTGGATAGCTGAAGTTGCCCGGCCTGAATACCGCAGGCGTGTCCATCCATCCCGTTTTGGGAAAGGTATGATCTATTACGAGTTCGCTTGGTTTGGGGACCTTGGCCATTGTTTGTTTAGCTCCTCTTATTCTTTTTCCACGGGTAATCCGGCCTCTACCATCTTTTCTCTGAAATGGTCTTCATACTCCGCGTAGGTGTGCACCTTTACCGGGTAGTTCCAGGGATTTATGTGACGCACCATGCGGCTGTCGTTGGGCAGATTTCGCGTCGGGCTAAGAAAGACGCCGCCGGCGTGCATGAGCTTGCTGAAAGGAAAGTAGGCGAAAAGCGCGCTTACGAGGAAAAGATGGATGAAGAAAATCACCCCGATTCCCTCCGGGACAACGGGAGAAAACGAAATAAGTCCCATGACGAGCTGTTTGACCTTGAGCAGGTCGACCTTGGTGAAGTAGCGGGTAAGAATACCCGTTGTTCCGATGGCAAGGAGCAGAAAAAGCGGAAAATAATCCTGGGGGAGCGATATATAGCGGACCTGCGGGATAATCAGCCTTCTTATCAGAAGGTAGGTAACCGCGAGCATGAAAACTCCGTCTGTAATATAGATGCCGGGCAGGCCCACCTGAAGAAAACCGTCAAGTCTTTCCACGCCATGGACGAAAAAGGGCACCGGCTCGGTGAAAAAACGCAGATGCCTTATCAGAATGACGAGAAAGCAGTAGTGGAAAACAAGGCCTGCCAGCCAGAGCCATTTTTCCCACTGGTAGTAGATTTTGGGTCCCTTTTGCATCTCGAACTTGGTGTTTCTGAAAAGCGACCTGAAAAGGAGCACTTCCAGAAGCATCCTGCCTACGACCTGTCTTTTGGTGGACGGATTGTCGAGCGTGCTCTGCCTGATCCAGGGCAGGGACTTCTGCTGGCCGGCCGTGGTCGGAATCCGGAAGGGAACGGGTGAGCGCCCCCACTTCAGGACCTTGAAAACGATGCCGCCCAGAAAAGCGAAGATGGCGATGTATGGCACGGTTACGCCGAAGAAGTAATTGAGTCCGGCCGCCTTCACTCCCAGAAAAGAAATCACAACGAGTGCAACCACTGCAGCTAGGGAAAACCTGATGCCCATTTACAAATCCTCGTCTAAATGGCCCCGGATCGAGTCCGGGGCAGGTTTATAGTTAGTGTCCGGATCGACCGCAGCTTATTCGTCCGCAGGTCTTTCCGAATGCGGGACCTCAGCTATTAATTGAGCCCTTTGCAGAAGCCTGTGCGTCCTGTTTTTTACTTCGGTCATCCTTACCTGGAAAAGATCTTCGCGACAGCGCATGTAGACGTCGAAGGCAAACAGGGCCAGACCGTCCACCTTTTCGTCCAAATCGGATAACTCCTGCAGGCTCACCTCGCCTGCGGCAATTTGGCCTTCGAGAACCTCCCCGGCTATTCTTTTCAAGCCGAAGATGAACGCCAGGGAACTCGACGGGGAAAAATCCTGGATCGCCCTGATCCTGATAACCTTATCGAGCAGCGGCGCCATAGCCTCAGCGCTGTTTTCACCCAAAAACTCCTCCAGGATATCTCCCAACGCTACCCTGAAAGTATGCCCGACCGGGTTGGCAAACTGATCGGTCTCTTTTTTCAGCAGCCGGACCGTTTCTAGCGGATAAGTACCGGCCAAAAGATCGAACCATTTCTCGAGAAGTGTTTTTTTGTTTCGTAAAAGACGCTTTTCAATGTCCATGATTTACCCGGGGCAAACGAACCGTTTATGCCAGAGCCTGCTTGCCTGATGAAGCGCTTCGTTTGGCAGAGCGCATAATTTAACCAGCACATGCACAAAGGCAAACGAAAGCGAAAATTATTTTTAGGCGTTAGCGGGTAGTGTATGCCGGAGCAGAGCTTCAGGTGAGCGGGGGGAACGCCGGTCGGTCCCCGGAATTGGCAGAATCAGCACTTATCAACGTGAAAATTATTCAACAGCCGATACCCTGAACAGCAATCACACGAATGCCTCCAATAACATGACTGAAAAGGGATTTCAACAGCTAATCGCTCGAAATTAAGTGTGCAATTTGTTAGCACAATGTATCTGCACCAAGTCCCTCTCCGATCTCCGCAGCCTGCCCGCCCGGTTCCCAACGCGAGGTGGTGGAATGATTCTTCAGTTTCCGGCACACAATGCTATACTGGACCGGAAAACAATTTGCTGAACCCGGATCTTTTATCCTTGAGAGGATCAGGCGATGTTGCGGCTAAAGGGCATTCACCACCTGGCTATGGCCACGAGAAACATG
>JBEKXG010000309.1:0-6232 GCA_049512295.1 Syntrophobacteraceae bacterium | reverse complement strand
GACCTGACTTCCCACCCTGCAGGCCGGCAGGTGCAATTCGTGGCCGGCGCCCGAAGCGCAGGCAGTACTCCGATTGATCCTACATTCCCGTCGTGTTTAATTCAACAAACTTGAGGAAGTTTGCCGGATACTTGACTCCGACCGGGGCCGGCCGACTGTACTATTTTCAAGAGACTTTTTCCACATCTCCGGACACCGGGCCAAATCGCTGATACGACCCTGCACTCCGCGATCTGTGGTTTTCACGTATATATGCCGGCCGGTGATTATCGGCTTCACCCGGAAATTGCAAAACCGAAACCCGGGGTGTCCCGAAACCACACTATCAGGGTACGAATGCGATGTAGTGACGACACGAAAAATCATTCCCGAGCCCGCCCGGAAAGCCTGGCTATCAGCCCAAAAGAGGGTAATTTCGGGAAAGGCCGCCTGGTGGTTCCGGACACGTACGGGAGCAGGCCCGGCTGACATTTCTGTAACATGGATTCCTTAACTTGGTCCGGCCCGTTGAACTCCTATCGGATTCTATTCACCTGAAACCCCCAACCCGGACAGGTGCGAAGCGGCCTATTAAGGACCTGTCTCATTGGCATATCACTTGCACACTCGATTGGGGAATTGCATGGCTTTGCGGGCTTTCGGGTTGTGCGGGAAGCTTTTTGGGCAGAATCCGACCCCAAAACGCTTTTCGGGATGCATAGCGTGCAACTTGATGCATTATTCCGGTTAGGGAATGGTTTTTCGACTCCACATAAAATTACCCGTTTAAAGTGTGAGAGCGAGATGAAAAAGAGAATCCTTTTCGTAGATGACGAACGCAAGGTGCTCGATGGTCTGCAAAGAATGCTTCGAAACATGCGCTCAGAATGGGAAATGGAGTTTGCGGGGAGCGGGCGGGAAGCCCTTGAGATTCTGAAAGGCAAGGCGTTCGATGCAGTGGTGACTGACATGCTGATGCCCCGGATGAATGGGCGCCGGCTGTTGGAACGGGTAAGAAACATGCAGCCCCGGGCCGTACGCATCCTTGTCTCGGCGCATTCGGATAAGGAGTTTATCCTCAACTCGGCCGGGCTGATCCACCAATTTCTCTCCAAACCCTGTGAGGGGAAAGCGCTGAAAACCACCATCACCCGCGCGTGTGCGATGCGTGAGCTGCTGGAAGATGAATCTCTCATAAATGTCATTTCCAATATAAAATCGCTGCCGAGCCCGCCCTCTTTATATGAAGAGGTGGTGAAAGAGGTGAACTCTTCGAACGGGTCGCTCGCAAGAATCGGCGAAATCATCTCGAAAGATGCTGCAATGTCAGCGAAGCTCCTCCAGTTGGTCAACTCCTCCTTTTTTGGCCTTCCGGCGCAAGTCTCGAGCAGTATGAGAGCGGTCAACCTCCTCGGGATGGAAACCATCAAGGCCCTCATCCTCACCATAAAAATCTTCTCGCGGTTTCACCGGGCCGGTTTGCCCTGCTACTCCATTTCAACCCTGTTGGACCACGGCATCTCGACCGGCCTCCTCGCCAGAAGCATCGCGACACAAGAGGACCTTGGACAATACAAGATTGATGAGGCTTTCATGGCAGGTTTGCTCCACGATATAGGCAAACTGGTCCTGCTGGACAAAATGCCTGAGAAGTGCCTGGAAATCTCGGATGTCTTTACTTCCAGCGGTTGTCAGCTCCGGGAAGCCGAGCAAAAGGTTTTGGGAACTACCCATGCGCAGCTTGGGGCTTACCTGATGGGCATATGGGGGCTTCCCGAGTCACTGGTCGAGGCGATTGCGTTCCACCACTGTCCGAGTAAGTGCCCGAATAACACCTTCAGCACCCTCACCGCCATTCACCTGGCAAATGCGTTGGAACACGGCGAACATCGTACGGAGAACACAAAGCGGCTCGACACCGGCTATCTGGAAAAGCTCGGGATTGTCGACAGAGGACTGAGAGCCTGCCCGGAAAGTATTTAATCCCGGGATTGAGGACTGAGCGGTCCGCATTGCAAATACAGGCCAAATGCAAATGACAGTGTGGACGGGTGTCGGGTATCGGGCTGCTTCTGGCTTCCGACCTCCGGCATCTGACCCCGGACTAAACACCGTGAGCGTTTGGATGCGACTCCGTATCAGGTATATTTCACTTTGTCGAAAACGTTTTATTTATCGCGATCAATGACCAGACGTTCGGCGGATTTACCGTAAAAGTGGTAGCCGGAACCTGCCACAGACAGCGTATCGAGCAGTTTATCCGGATCCGTCACCATGACGCCTCCAATAGCGTCAATACCACGACGAAAAAAGGCTTCCGGAAGCATACTGGCCGTCGGCCCGACTAAAACAGCTTCTGCTCCGTCGCGCATTTGGCCAAGGATGTTTTCAAGGGTATTGTTGATCAAAGTGGTGCCGGTGACGATAAGTAGATCTGCGGATGCAATGCATTCTCGGGCTTTTTCTTGTGGACAGTAATACTTCATCTCATCCTTGTTGAGCGTGCGGGCATCCTTTTCTAAGATGAAAAATGGGCGTCCACGGCGCTTGAGCATCCTGATATAAGGGATAAGAGCGCCAATAACGACAACAACAGAATCGTTGGAGATAACTCTATTCTCAATCGGGTCGACACCCTTTTTTAAATTATACTGAACAGGAGGGTTCTTGCTCCAGTAAGTGGAAGACAAGGCGTTGAGCACTGCAATTCCCAAAGCCTTTTGCAAAGGACCTCCTTGTTGCAGCCTATGTATATACTTAGTCACAGGTTGCCCGACTAATTTCCCGGAATTCGGCATAGCACGCGCAGAACTTGGGCAACAGACAGCTTCGGGGATCTCTTTTACCGGGGTAAAACAGATTCCGCCTTCACCGTTGGACAGCTTCACTCCGGAGAAAAATATTCCGATCACCGCTCTTTCCACTTTGAGGTCATCCATTTCTGGGCCCAGGATGGCGCTAAGATGGTTCGCCGTTTCCATTAATATGTCGTCTTGGAGATTTTGCACTGGTTGCAATGGACGGCCTCCTTATAGTTGAATCATCAGCAACAACGGCTGCGAGCAGATTGAGCCTGAATAATGCGTCAACTTAACTCTCAACGGATGCCGAACCGCACTTCCGGATCGGATTGCACCTGCGAAAGCTCCTGGAACGCCCAAAAGGTCCATTCAATTTTTCCACATCCGAATCAAACAGGCAAGTGATATGCGCAATGGGCGGGTCCGGGTACTCCATTTCCGGCATTTGACAGTTCCTCGGCTCAATGCCGGCTCAAGTTCCGATGGCCACCCTTCGCGATTTTCAATTGCTCGATCCCCGGAGGAGCGAAGCGGGGTGGATGGACACAGATGGGCACGGATAAAATCCTCAATTCCCCGGATCATGTCCGGCTCACGATTCCTTAATTCGTAGCATATTATATCATGAACAGATTCGCTCCTGCCAAACGGCGACGGCTTCGCTGTGAACAGTCATCAGTGAAGGGTGAACAGTCAGAAACCAAACCCCATTCCAGACCCGGTGAATCACTGAAAGAGGCAATATGGGAGATGCCATTCCCAAAGGTCCTGCAGTGGAAGCTTTCCTCGGTTGACACCAATCGGAATAATTACTAACGTTGGACAGGTAGCTGATTACATTGCATAAAGATGCCGGTTGGAATTGAACCCTCCAATTCATATCTCTGACAAAACTTCGACTGGAGAGAATGTTCTCTCCGGGAAAGGGAACGAGGGATAAGATTAGAAGATGGAGGTTAAGGGTAAATGCTCTAAAGCAATGCGCTGATGGTCGGCATTTGTCAGCCGCAGACGATTTCTATTCCTCCCGATGCTTTCACAATCTGTTCGCTCACGAGGGTGAAATTTTGTTGGCGGGCGATGAGAAACCGGATAATTGCGGCGACATACGGTGAGTCAGCCAGCGCGTGTTGCTTGCCGATGCGCAGAGCAGAGAGTAATAGTGGAAAAGAGAAGACAGTGAAACCCGCATTATTGCCCCGCCCATGGAGGAACCGGCGGCGCGGAAATATGATCGTGTTTGAGCGTAAAAGCTGGCATGCGAGGATCACGGTTTGAAGGCATGGTTACGAGGTGTTTTTTTCCTTCAAAAATTGCAGGCTGTCTCTGAAGATGGGATAAAGGATCGACAATGTTTGTAACTTGTTCACAAATTGGATTGATGAGCAAACGTTTCATTTCCAAAACGCTCATCTTGGTGGTTTGCCTTTGTTTGTGGGGCTCACGGGCCGTGGCGGCCGAAAATCCGGAGGGAGTAGTCAAGAGGTTTACTGACCAGGTGTTTAAAATACTCAATGAAAATCCTGAAAACACCCAGGTCAGCAGGCAAAAGATCCGAGAGGTCGCCGATGAATTCTTTGACTTTGAGGCGTTAGCCAGGCTCTCCGTGGGACGACCATGGAAAAGTCTGCCCCCCGAAAAACAGAAGGAATTTACGCTGGAATTCAGCAAGCTGCTCTTTAACACATACATAGGAGACATCGAAAAATATGCCAGACAAAAGATCACTTACAATAACCGGTCAATATACCAAGGTTATGTCGTCGTCGAGGCACTTATAAGGGACCAGGGCGGCCCGATCTCTCTTGATTATTACCTCCACCTGAAGGACGGGAACTGGAAGGTATACAATGTCGCTGTCGGCGGAATGAATCTGGTGACCAACTATCGCGAGCAGTTCGACACAATATTAGCGAATGGCTCATTTGACGACCTGTCGATGATGTTAAGGCGGCAAACTGCTCAGGTGTGTGGAGTTAATCGTTGCTAGGAGCCTGTCGGAGAAATGGCTTTCCGGCCATTTTCTGCCAATATGACCTGTTATTACCCTGCCTTTCCCCGTACCGGCCCAGGCAAGAGTTGCCTGGGCCACCCGATTAGGTCGAAATCAAATAAAGATCAAGTATCCTTGGCAGTGATCTCAATTGGGCGCGTTGGCAGCACCGCAAGTGCTACAACTGAGAACAGTGAAAGGGGCTGTTACGATAGCGGCCGATACTACCGCCGCTCCCTCAACTATCGTCCCCGCTGCACAAACATAAACAATTACATGGGTACATTTTAATGACGATGACCGACTTATTTGATCTAATCACGCTCAGTTACGGCAAGTCAGCGAATGGATCTCTCGGAACTTCGGTTCAAACCAAACCCACCGTGATCGGTGGCGATTCCTATCCGCTTGGGCAAGCCGACAGTCATCAGCAGGCCTCCTTGAGCTTCCGGTAGCGCCGGATCAGGGTGTTTGTTGAACTACCATGGCCGAGCCGGAGATCCTCTCGGCTCTCCAGTTGGGGATGATGCGATTGTCACCGAGATACCCCTCCAGGCGAGCGACGCTGCGGCTCCCGGCCAGGAGGCTGCGCGGTTGGCTCAAGCGGTGGCAACTCCGGTATTGGCCGCTCGATTGGATCGGAGTCGTTCAGCGTCAATAGCTCTCCATGATGTATGAGCTGTAGCGTCCCCGTGCCCTGTGTCAGCCGGTAAGTGGCCGCGCGCGCGGTCACCTCCACGCGAAGACAAAGCTTGCGACGCACGATGGAGAAGGACAGCGACGTGAGGCCATCCGGCAACCGGGGCGCGAACGACAGCACGCCCGCATGATCGCGCATGCCGCCAAAGCCATTCACCAGCGCGATCCATGTCCCTGCCAGCGATGCGATGTGCAGGCCATCGCGCACATTGTGCTCGAGATCCTGCAGGTCCATGAGCGCGGCCTCGGCGGCGTAGTCGAGCGCGAGACGGAGGTGCCCAACCTCAGCCGCGAGCACCGCCTGAGTGCATGCCGAAAGCGAAGAGTCGCGCACGGTGATGCGCTCGTAATAATCGAAGTTGCGCGCCTTTTGCTCGTCGGTGAATACGTCGCAGCAGAGGTGCATGGCCAGAACGAGGTCGGGCTGCTTCACAACCTGCTTGCGGTAGAGATCGAAATAATGGAAATGTAGCATCAGCGGATACTGGTCGGGTTTCGTCTCGGCGAAGTTCCACATCTCGTGGTCGGTGAAGCCTTCAGCCTGCGGGTGTACGCCTAGCCGCTTGTCGTAGGGAATGAAAATGCGATCGGCGGCGGCGCGCCAGTCGGCCATCTCCTCGGGCGTCACGCCAAGCTCGCGTGCCTTATCTTGATGGCGCTCGCAGACGTCCGCCGCGCCGACTAAGTTTCGCGCCGCCATCAGGTTGGTGTAGACGTTGTTGTCGGCGAGGGCGCTGTACTCGTCGGGTCCGGTCACGCC
>JBEKXG010000308.1:0-6238 GCA_049512295.1 Syntrophobacteraceae bacterium | reverse complement strand
AATCCCATGTTTTTTCTTATTGGCTTCGCTCTTCTGGGGGTCAAATTCAAACTCCATAGTATAATAATTATACCTTTGATATACCTATTGTCAATCATTTCTTGATTTTAAAGCCAAAGAGGGTAGCGGGCGGTGGGAATTCGGGGACGGGGTTGACAAAGTTAATTAGCTTAGATCTCTCTTCCGCAATCCAGCGTGGCTGGCCGCTGCGATAGTATCCTTCTCCCCAAAGTTTTTGGAATCCGCAACCTTTTGCTTTGTCAACCCCCTCCCCAAAGTCACGTTTACCCCCGCTTTGCCTTTCCCACACAATCGAGATCGAGGCGATAGGCCTTGACGGTAATGCTCGGATGCGGATGGAAATCGAGGTGGGGGGCGCGAACGAAGCCCATCCGTTCGTACATAGGCATCGCCACCTGCATCATGTCGGTCGTATGCAGGTTCAGGCAGCTGGCCCCGAGCCGGCGCGCACGGCGAATGCACTCTTTCATGAGCGCGGTCCCGATGCCCTGACCCCGCGCCTCGGGCGCGACGGCCAGAAGGCGCACCTCCGGGCATATGAGGGGGCCCTCAACAGGAGTGGAGAAAGCGGTTCCCGGGGGGTACAGCAGAACAGCCCCAACAATGACTCCTTCCATTTCAGCCACGATCTGTTGGGCGGGCTCTACGTCCGTCACCGTGGCCAAGATATTCTCCCGGTATCCTTCCCATCGGGGAGGAGGCATAACGGCTGCATACTGCTGGAAAGCAGAAAGGGTTACCTTTCGGACGGCATCGCGGTCTCTACTGCGAGCATCCCGTATCTTCAGCTTATTCTTCTTTTCCGTCCTTCCACGCGGCATGACGATATATTAATAAGGCCATAATTGTTTAGACATCAAACTCTTCTCTTATACCGCTGGATTCCGGCTTTCGCCGGAATGACGGAAAGAAATGTTCTCTCGAAATCGTCTCTCCGGCGGAGGCCGGAGTCCAGTCCGGGGGTCTCAAGGGCAGGCCCTCATTCCGAGGATATCTATCCTATTATGGACTCCCTAGTAAGGCAAGGGGTCAGACTTGCTTATTGACCTCCCTATTTCGTTATCTCCAACAGGTCCCGATCTGAGTATTGATTTCTGTAAAAAATCTACACCCTTTTATGGAACCTGTCAAATCTCGTGAAAGATGGGACATGCAGAAATTGCCTAACTGTCTCCCCTAAAATTCACTGGACTCTCTTACTCCCTAAGGAAAGCGGACGGTTAATACACAAATTCGTAACCCCAAGGTATCGCGCCAGCTCCGCCCCAACAATGGTGCAAAAGCCCGGGGGTATCTAATCTGGCTGATCTCGGAATGCCCGCAATATGAACGATCATTTATCCCCCGCCAAGCAATTTCAGCATGACCCCCATTCTGAGAATCCTTGCCCCCATCACCAGCCGGAGTAATTAATCGGATCGGTTAAGCACGCTCTGCACGAACGTCCCGTTCTCTTTTCAGATTTTTTTCAGGGGTTTGAGGATTTGGGGGAGGGAGTAGAAGGGAGCCCGCTCTGGTTTCTTGTTCTGGGTTTTCCGGAAGCGTTGAAGGTTTCGCAACATCCGGATGGCGTGTTTGCGGTGGTAGCCTAAACTTGCGCATAATTCGTTTAGGATCAGTTTTTTCTCTTTCGGGGAAGCATTTTTGTAGCGGAAGAAAACGGTCTCTGTATAATCTCTTTTTGATCGCGGACTCATAAACATCCTTTCTTTTACGGTTTGGTATTGGGTAACCCCAATTATGAGTCAACGATCCCTTTCTAATTGCTATTTCGGTAACATTTAATTTGAGTAAATTCGCTCCCTCGAATGTAATTCCAATAGACACATTAAAGGCATATAATGAATGAGGTCCAATGTATCGCTATGTTGGAAGAAGTAATAAAAGCGAACATGGAAACAGGCGACACATTTAAACGCTCCTTCAAAACGCTGGGAGTCCCAAAAGAATCGGACCGATGCTTAGATCGCTGTCTATTGGTTTCTTCACAACACATTCATAGGGGCGGCCTCGGCCAATGATCATATGTGAAGTGTGCCATGTAAATAGTGGGAAGCTTAAGTTCAGGTTCAATCTCGGGTGCCTTTGCTTCCTATTGTTTTTGTTAGTGATGGGAGTTGCCTGGGCTGAGCAGAATTCTCCTGCCCAAACATACAAACTTATTGAAAACTTGAAGGCCAAAGATAATACGGTTCGTAGAGATGCTGCTGATGCCCTATTGAAGTTAGGCCCAGCGGCTGTTTTCGCTTTGGGGGCTGCGCTAGGGGGCAAAGATGATGATCTGGCGTCAGCTAGCGCTGTGCTTTTGGGGGAAATAGGGCCACCTTCTATCCCTGTTTTAGCGAAGGTATTGAACGACAAGAGGTTTCTTTTCAATCCACGACGGATAAAAGATGTTGTCAGCGCCTTAGGAAGCATCGGATCGGACGCGGTACCTGTGATGGTAGAGGCAACTGCCGATAAGAACGGATTTAACGCACGTACTTTACTCATTATGAAAGCTTTGAACGAAGTAGGACCACTTGCAATTCCAGGCCTGATTAAATCATTAAATGACTCACTTCCTGCGCGTCGGTTTGCAGTGACTGTGGTTCTTCGCGACCTGAACGATGCGACTACTGTTCCTGCCTTCATTATGCTGTTGCAGGACGAATACAGGGAGATCCGTGCGCTAGCCGCGACTTCATTACAAAGACTCGGACCAAAAGTGAAGGCTGCCGTCCCGCCTCTAATCAAGGCGGTGGAGGGGTCGGACCTGAATTCTGTTAAGAAAGCCGAGTCGTTGAAATGGGAACCGTACGTAAACTTTCGGGGAGCAGCTGTTGCAGCCTTAGGAGCGATCGCCCCAGAATCAGACGAAGTGCTAGCAACGTTTATCAAGGCATTGCGGGACGAAGACCCAGAGGTACGCAGTGCAGCCGCATCTGCTCTGGGCCAAATGGGGAGGAGAGCAGGGACGGCAGTCTCTCCCTTGCTGAAGGCGCTGAAAGATGTAAATGGGCAAGTTCGCAAAGAAGTTGTGGGAGCTTTAGGAAAGATCACGCCGAAGCCCGAAGATGTGCTTTCCGACCTTACAGAGGCGCTGAATGACAGGAATCCGGCAGTACGAGGAGAGGTTGCAACCGCATTTGGACGAATGCGAGAAGAGTCAAAGACAGTCGTCCCGATACTGATCCGATTATTGGACGACACCAATGGCAACGTTAGAATAGCGGCCACAAATGCGTTAGGACAACTCGGGAGGGAGGCCAAATCAGCAGTTCCCCTTCTAGTCTCCGCATTGAAGGACAGAGATAATAGGGTCCGTCGAAATGCTGTAAAAGCCTTAGCCAGTATGGGGCCAAGTGCTAAAGATGCAGTACCTTCCCTTATAGAGTATTTGAAGAACGAAGTGGGAGACGACCAAAGAGAAGCCGCAAATGCTTTACGGCAAATTGGATCACCTGCTATTTCCCCTCTAGTCGGTGCATTGCAGGAGAAAGATCCAATGATTCGGCAGTGTGCCGCGCAGGCCTTGGGGCAGATCGAACCCAAAACTGAAGAGGCTGTTCTGGCTCTGGCGGGGGCACTTAGAGACAAGAATCCCTTAGTGCGTAAAGAGGTTGCAATTGCGTTGCGAAATATAGGGCCTAAAGCAAAAGCCTCTGTTCCTGCTCTATGTGAAGCCTTGGAAGATGAAGATGAGAGCATACGCATACAAGCCGTGAGTGCCTTGGGGGGAATTGGGTCAGAGGCAAGGGTCGCTGTATCAGCTTTAATCGAAGCATTAAATGGTAAAGATTTAGAATTGAGAAGGGCAGCCGCAAGTGCCTTGGGTGGAATCGGGCCGGAAGGCGAGGGGTCAGTAGCGGCCTTGATCAGGGCATTGAAAGATGACAATTCGGGGGTGCGGAGGGCAGCCACCAACTCCTTGGGACAAATCGGACCGGCAGCGAGGCCCTCTATTCCCGCACTGATCGAAGCCCTGAATGACGATACAGATATTCGCGACGTTGCTGCTGATGCGCTTGTGGATATAGCGACCGGTCTTCAGGATGCTTCGGCAGCAGACAGCATAGAGGAACTAAAGCGCGTACATGGTGCGCTCATGGCTAAGCCCAATCTTCAGACCAGGAAACATGCCAAATATGAACACGCAAAGTCTGTGAACCGAACTATAGAACATCTTAAACTGATATGGTGGAAGGAGGCAACGGGTAGGCTAGCGAATTGGAGTTCAGAGCATCCCATGGTCGTTGTTGTATGTATTCTCTATCTCTTGTGGGTGTCCGTGTGGACAGCGATCTTCTTCATATGGCCATTAGGATTGCTTCCTGTTAATCGTACATTTGCGCCCTTTGAGGTAAGACTGCCTCCCTATCTTTTGGGTATGAACCTCTCCTTGCGTCACTTTCTTTGGGTTGGTTTTATCAATTATCGTTTAAGAGTTTTGGATGCTTGGGTTAAGGCACATAGTGAATCGGTTCGGAAAAGATTTGCGGAGAAGGAGACGGTGAGTTATCGACAAGTACATATTAATATGCCAGTAACTATTGACGGATCTGTCATTACTGAACTCGCAGGAAAACATTTGAGGGCACCGTTCGAGAATCATATCGGCTGCCTTCTCATCTGGGGAGAGGGCGGTTCGGGAAAGACGAGTCTTGCCTGTCAAGTGGCCAAATGGGCAATGGCAGAAGAGCAGGATTTGCGAATCTCCAAACATCAAATGCTGCCAGTTCTGATCGAAGAAGAATTAGATTCCGAGGCCTCGGGAGTATCGGACATTTTGACCGACGTTATACGACGGCAATTGCAGATACTCTGCGATGAGCCCACGCCAATCTCTGAAGAACTGCTCGACCACTTACTCCGACGGCAGCGCCTGCTCGTAATTATTGACCGTATTTCAGAGATGAGCACCACGTCTCAGGCTAAGGTCCAGCCAGGGGCTTCCCATTTTTCGTCCAATGCTCTAATTGTTACTTCTCGCCTTAATGAAGAACTGGGCGGAATACCCAAGACCGTCATCAAGCCTCTCCGTATAGCTGGTAATCGCTTGTCTTCCTTCATGGAGAATTACTTAACACAGCGCAACAAGCGTGAACTTTTTACTGACGCGGCATTCTTCAATGCTTGCGGCAAGCTCTCAGAGATGGTCGGAGACAGGGAGGCCACCGTGCTATTAGCCAAGCTTTATGCTGAGAAAATGATCCACGTGCAAGAGGCAGAATCTGGAGAGGAACTTCCGAACACCATTCCTGATCTGATGATTGATTACTTGAATGAAATCAACCGGGGAGTCACGGAGGGGAAGCTTGACGACAGAACCGTACACCGCGATGCTCAGACTATCGCGTGGGAATGTCTCAGGCAAAACTATCGGCCCACACATGCGCGGATCTCCGACGTGTTGGCCAAACTTACTGGAAACGACGCCCCCAACCGCCTAAAGTATTTGGAGGGACGCCTGCGTCTGATACAGACGATACAGCCGGCACAGGATCGCGTCCGCTTTCTTTTAGATCCCTTGGCTGAGTATCTGGCGGGTCTGTATCTGATCGACACCAATGCAGATAGCGAGGAGAAGTGGAGGGAATTTCTGTCCTATGGCACCCAAGCTCCAGGAACACCTGTGGCGATCAGAGGGTTCCTTCTTGCAGTGAGGGATTGCTGTATTGCAAAACACGCTGACAAGTTCATCCCAAATTTTGTAGTAGATGAACTCAATGTACAAGTTCGTTTAGGTAGCCAATTAGGGGCTTGAAAAATAATCTGGATTTGCAGGTGGGGGAGAGACGGATTGATAAGAACTCGCTTTGGGATGGCTTGAATATCCACTCCCGCGCAACCAGGAGTCCAGGATTACTTAAATTAACGGGATTCCGGCTCCCGGCTTAAAACCTGCCGGGACAGGTTTCGCCGGAATGACGGAAAAACCTGCTTTTGGACTTTTTAAGGGACCTTCAGCTTTTTGTTGATGTGGCGCCGGAACTGCCGCGGTCAGGCGCGTAATTTACTTCATCACCATGCCCAACCACTGCTGTTCAAGCTTCTGGACCTCTCCCTGAAGGAACATTTGCTCCAGCCAGAGATTGAGCCAATTCAGAAAAATCTGGTCTCCCTGGCGGATCATGTAGCCTTTGGTCCCCACGGTGAAGGTCTTGGATGGATTGACTGCGATCAACCCCGGAATCTGCTTGGCCCAGAACAAGGCTTCTACATTGTCCGTGATCCA
>JBEKXG010000307.1:0-6265 GCA_049512295.1 Syntrophobacteraceae bacterium | reverse complement strand
CGCACATCCAGGTCCCCCTCGGCGATCCGCTGTGTTGCCGTAAGCAGCTTCTGGATAGGTCCGGTTATGTTCTTCGCAAGATAGAAGCCGAACCAGACCGCGGCAAATATCGCCAGCATGGTAACAATCGAAAAGGTGATGAAATGGCTCTTCTTGAGGGGCTGGTGAAGCATCTTAAGCTGCATATAATCTTCATATCCAGCGGTAATCGATTGCAGTTTCTGTGCAAGCTGTGCAGGAAGAAACCTGAGGGCTATAAGGACCGAACCATCCCCCGTCAGGGGTTGCAGGGGGATACGTGCGGCTATGGCGTTCTGTGCGCCGGCGGGGAAACTGATGATTTTTGAAGCTGCGCCGCTCTCTTTCTGGAAACTGCCTGTCAGGAAGGCCGTGTCGATTTCACGGGCGGCATTCTGCCTGTAGCTCCACCGAAGGTCTCCGGAAGAGTTGAACACAAATGCGGCGTCGATTCTGGCGGCGAAAAGGAAGCCCAGGCCGAGGTCGAAATGAGCCTTTTCTTTTTCCTGGGTTACCATCCGAGCGGCTTCCGGAACCAGAGCGCGGCATTCGGAGACAAGATTGGTCCTTTCCCGCTCCATGTATTCCCTGGCGAGCAGGACGGAATTCTCCAGTGACTCTTCGACCCTTGAGCTAAACCAGTGATCCAGACTCGAGAAGATAAACTGGCTGGCAAACCAGAACAGGGGGACTGCCGGAATGAGCGTAAGGGCTACGGAGGCGGCGACGAGCCTGGTTTTGAGTTTGGAGCCGAGGATATTTCTTTTCCGTTCGAAAATGAGCTTTATGAAATTGCGCAGGACAAGATAGGCCAGCAGCAAAAGAAGCAGCACGTTCAAATTGATGAAAATAACGAGCAGGATGTTGCCGAAAAGAGGCGCGTCCGATGGAGGCTGAAAAAACCATCCTTCCATCAACCCAAGCGTCAAAATCAAGACGAAAGCCGCGACGACGAGTATTCGTTCCCAGAAGCGGCGTTTTTCAGGGGATTTGGCTTCCGGAGCATTCATGGCTTGCTTCAGTAAAGAAATACGACGGTATACCATTCAGTCTCGAAATCCCAGAGAGACACCCAGAAGAGGATGTATCTGAAAAACAGTGGAAGCTCCACTTTTGAAAGCTCAGCCTTTACCTTCAGATAATATTCCTGATCCTTATGAAGCCAGCAGGTCGGGATTATAGGAAGGTTCTCCACCGTGCTCATCCATTTTTTTGCTTCATCGAAGTTCCTGGTCACCAGGATTTTTTGGGGATGCTCCGGCAGATCAACCTGAAATTCATTGTTCAGGCGGTTGTACCTGATTGTATGCTGGAGGGTAAAATCGGCAACCTTTGACTTTACAAGCATAAGGGAGGGCTTTTCGATAGCCACTATAATCCTGAAGGTGGTTGGGACCCCATTGAGGATAGCCTCCTCCATATCGGAATTAAAACAATCGATCAGGCGAAAACTGGCCTCCAGGTCCTTTCCTGTCTTATCGATCTCGATGTTTGAAATCTCAGCCTTATTAGGGGAGCAGACGCAAATGGATGGGCATGCAGTCAGAGCCGCGAGAAGAAAAAGGGAGAAGAATTTCCGGATGGTGCAAGATTTCACATCATTTCCACAAACGTGCCGAGCAGTCCCGCCGCTGCGGGGCCCCAGCCGCTATTTGAACAGGCGCTCTTAGGGTTTTTCGAGGATTCTAGCGGACGAACCGGCCGAATACAAGCGAAATGAGGAAGGGGCCGATTCGGGCGCCAACGGGAATGGCATCGTCCGGTACAGAGTCAAATACAACCGGGTGCGGACAATGTGAGACCTCAAACCGGAGCGGATGGAGCGGATGAAACGTCCGATTATACTTCGAGCACGAAACCCACATGTCCGAAGGAAAATTTCTTGCCGAATTCGGATGCCAGGCGCGCGATCGGCCCCTGTCCGGTGCAGTGGCTCACGGCAAGCATCTGTATGTCGAACTTTCTTAGGGCCTGCAGGGTCGGATCGAACTGCGGCTCAGGGGTAAGCCCAAGATGGGTGCCGCCAAGAACGGCGTAAATGCGGTTTTCCCCCGTTTGCTCTATCGAGTGTTCGAGAATGTTCACGACTCCGGCGTGCGCGCAGCCCAGCACGACCACGAGCCCCCGCGAGGTCTTCAAAACCACGGAGAAATCATCCAGAAAGGGATCGGGGGTCCAGCCGCTGTCCTGATGAACGACAAATTTGGGAGATCCCAGTTCGAAGAGGGTCTTTCGGGGTACTTCACCAGTTATGAAAACACCGGGCGCGACCTCTGAAAAATCGCTGTGCCATTCGAATTGTGCGCCGCGGGTCGTAAGATATGCCCGGGGCCAAGGCATACCGACGGACACCGGTTTTTCCTCAGCACCGCCCGGCGACGGCATGAGCCAGAACCTTTCGCTAAAGACATCGGGGTGAGCGGCAACCGGGCACGGGCCTTTTATTCCCAAAAAGGCGAGAAGCCCTCCCGTATGATCGAAATGGCCGTGGCTCAATACGAGCTTCGAGACGTGTTTGAGGTCTTTTTGAAGCCGCAGCGAGTTCTGAATGATGCTGAAACCCTGGCCGGTATCAAAAAGAATGCTGCCCCCGGGGGTTTCGATGAGTGCCGAGAATCCATGCTCTCCGAGAAAACCCGGCGCGGCGACCGTGTTCTCACAAAGAACCGTAATCTTGCATTCCATAGCTTTGTCTCCTGTTAAGGCTAATAAACCAGGGTGGAATGGGCGCTCAGGATTTCCATGGTAAGCGCAGCAGCGGCTCCCGGCACAGCTCCTTCGATCAGGTCGGTTTCCTCGATCTTGCGTTCCCGGATACAGGGCACACAAACCAGCAGTTTTCCCTTTTCACTCAGGAAAGTATCAACGAGAGCTTTAAGAGCCGGAAGTCCCGCTGCATGGATATGCTCGAGGTAGCCTTTCTTCGCCAGGAAAACCGCCGAGCCCTGCAGCGCCACGACAGCTTCGACTTCCATGGCCTGTGCGGCAGTGGCGAGCATGAAGGGCAGAGTCGCTCTCTCCGGGTCCTCTCCTGCATGGGTTACGATATAGACGATCTTTTCCTGTCCGGCCATTGTTCTTCTCCTTTTTTTGGTAAACAGGTTCGTGTTGACGAATGGCTGCCGTGACCGATGGTGGTTCCCGGCTAGACACTGACTAAGCGAATCGGGCTACAAGAGTCGAGAAATCTTCGGCCTGGACCCCCGCTCGCAGGAGGTTTCCAAGACATATTGGACACATGGCAATTACGGGAGCACCAGTTGCCCGGAGTTCATCGATTCTGCGTCCGAGGATCTCGCTGGTAAGCTTTGGGGAAATGGATTCCGCCGGTCCTCCGCAACAGTTTGTGAATTTGCCCGAGTTTTTGACCGGCGCGCATTCGATGCCCAAGTCTTCGAGTATCGTGTAAGGAACTTTTGAAAGCTCCAGGTACCTTCCATAGAAGCACGGGTCATGAAGAGTGACCCGCCCGCCGCCGAGCTTCCCCCTGATGTTGGCGTGCTCGAAATATGTTCGCACCTCGAAGCTTTCCCCCGTGACTTCCGGGTAGAGGCACTTGATGGCGTAAGTTGTGTGAGGATCAAGGGTTATGAGCTTTGTTACCCCGTTTTCCTTCAGCGTTTTGGCGACGAAAGCCGCATGCTTTGCGAACCCGCCGGCATCTCCGAGGTCATGGAGAAGAATGCCGCTGTAATAGTCAAGCTCCGGCCGATAGAAGAAATCCACATCCGATTTCTTGAGAATCTTACGAATGCTGTTGAGGATGCCGTTGAACTTCCTTTTGTCTTCCCTCGACACGAGGAACCGAAAGCCGAGATTTACAAGAAACGAAGGCGTCATTTTTCCGTAGCGGATATAGCCGGCCAGCGGAGTGTCCTCATATCGGGCAAGAAAGGAGGTCGTTTTCTCGACATAGGGAACCGACTGGTACATGAGTCCGGTGAAAAGCATGGCATCGCCCTGGCGGCGAGGGGGATCATCTTTCCACCATGTATTTATCGCTGAATTCGAGACGCCGAATGGGTTTCGGGTTTTCCTCACATTGGCGGCTATCAGCTCGATTATCTCCTTAGGATCATACATGGGGGAACCTCCTCCAGTGATCGAGGGCGAAGCGCCTTAGCCCAAGGATGAGTTCGCCGGGGTCGGCCCCCCGCGGGCAGGTGTGGGTGCATAGACCGCAGTGCAAACACCGCCACAGCTCCGGGGCGTCTCGGAGTATCTGTTCTTTGGCCCCCACCTGTGCGTACCGGATCATCTTTCTTGGAAAGTGCTCATGTATAAGCGGGCAAACCGCAGCACACGAACCGCAGTTGAAGCACTCGAAGGCGGAACTCACCCCGAAGCGCTCCAGTTCCTCGGAAAATTCAGGATTAACCAGGCCCATTTTCATCCTCATGAGATGGACTTATTAACCAGGGCAAAAGCCCGCTTCGCGGAAAGCTGCGCACGTTAGAAGCTAACGTACTTCGCTTTGGCGTCCCTTAATATGCGTAAATCCCGCAGGGCGTAAGGCGTCCCGCTCTGCGTATCTGTCAATCGCGGCGGGCGTCAGCGGGACGCCTTCCCCGTGGAATCGGAGACCGGCTCTGCATCGGATCCGCCCGGCAGTTGATAGCGGTAAAAACTTCCGTCCTTGTCCCCTTCAACAATCTCGCCGTATTTTTTCAGGGCAGCGATATACCACATGACTTCGGAAGAAGGCATTCCCAGGGCGGAAGTGATTTCCGGGACGGTCCCCGGGCCGTTTTTCAGGTGACGCCTGATTGCTTCGATTGCCTTGCTCTGTTGTTTCACTCTGAGGGAAACAGCCAGGATTGACTCTTTTCGGTCCTCACGCAGTTTTTTCAGCAACGCTTTCCGTGTCTGTTTCGTATCGTTCATCCCGGATATCCTTACCGCAGAGCACTGGGCGACTGGCGCTTCCGACTTCCGATTTCCGCTTCGAGTCCTGCGTTAAGCGGCCACGATCATGTCCACCATGGCTTCATACTGTTTCAGGGTCCATCCCCTCAGATCGATGGCGTTTTCCGCACAGACTGCAACGCAGGCCCCGCATCCCATGCACAAAACGGGATTGACCTCCGCTCGTAGAACTGTTTGGCCTTCGATCTGAATTTCTGCCATAGCCAGGGCGCCTTCTTTTAAACACGCCTCTATGCAGGCGCCTGTTCCTTTGCATTTTTCGGTGTTCACTTCGGCCACGAAAGGGTCCAGTTCCACATCCCCGCGCGCAAGCAGAGCCGAAGCCTTTGCAGCGGCAGCGGAAGCCGCGGCGCATGCTTCACCGGCATCCATTGGCGCCTGGCAGGTCCCGGCGAGCAGGATTCCTCCAATGGAGATCTCCACGGGGCGCAGCTTGGGATGGACTTCCAACAAAAACCGGTCGGCTCCCACGGGGAGTTTCATCATTCCCACCAGATCCGTCACATCGGCGGGCTCCATACCTACAGAGAGGACCACCAGGTCTGCCGGGACCTCGATCACCTCTCCAAAGGTGAGCGTGTCCTTTACTCTGACCCTGAGAGGCGACCCCCCGTTGGCGTTGTTTCGGATGACGGCCGGAGGGTTGCCCGGCTCGAACCGAAAGAAGATCACCCTGTTCCGGGACGCTTTTGTGTAGAGATCCTCCTGCCCTCGGCCATAGGCGCGAATGTCGCGGTAAAATTCGAAAACGCTGGTTCGCGGATGGTTCTCCCGAACTAATTGCGCAGCATGGAGCGTGGCGCTGCAACAGGTCCTGGAGCAATACTCGTTCAGGTATCCCCGCTCGTCTTGTTCATCGATTCCCGGGATATGCCTGCTGCCGACACAGTGGATCATGGCAATGTTTTTGACGCTCCTCCCGTACAACTGGAGGATGCCGCCTTCAGAGCGGTTCTCCACGAGCATCCTGATAAATTCCGGAAGCGTTACGACTTCTTCGAATTCGCCGAATCCGTACTCTCCGTGGCGCGGCTCGTAAGGCTTGAAACCCGTTGCCAGGACGACGACCCCCGTTTCAATAGTGAACTCGGCCGCCATCTCGGGGACTTTCGCCGGCAGAACCCCCGGGAAAGGAGCAAATGCGCCCGGACTTTCGTGCGCGCCGGGGGTTTTATTCAATCCTGGAGACTGTTTTCTTACGTGAAGCTTGAAATTTCCGACCTGCCCTTCAAAACCCGTTACCTGAGCGCAGTTATGGACGGTGATCGAGGGATGGGCCAAAACAGCGGCGCCAAGGTTGGACAGAAGATCCGAGGCTTTC
>JBEKXG010000306.1:6280-6719 GCA_049512295.1 Syntrophobacteraceae bacterium | reverse complement strand
TCGAAAGAACCAGAAGGGATTCCGCTTTTGCCGAATTCAGTGGAAGGGGGAGTTTGATGGCCTTGACGAGACATTTCAATCTAGCAGAGAATTACTACGCAGAAGGTTACTGGCATGAAGCTGAGCTTCATTACCAGATGGCACTCGAGGCTTTCGACAGACACCTAAACCCGAGCCGCCGGAATGAACTTGACAGGGCTGAAGCCATTCGACAACTCCGGGACATTTCCTTGGCCATGGGTAGGGAAGACGATGCGGAAATCCGGGGCAGCCTGCTGAAGGAAAAGGTCCCATCACTAGGATGCAATTCTCACAAAGTTCACAGAGCTTATTAACCAAGCTGCAATAACATAGCGCCGAGTCGCATCGCTGGTCTTAGCCTGACAGACGCTTGTTACGGTGTCTACCTTCTCCACTAAAAACCCTCCAGCGTTCCGCT
>JBEKXG010000306.1:0-6275 GCA_049512295.1 Syntrophobacteraceae bacterium | reverse complement strand
TCCACTAAAAACCCTCCAGCGTTCCGCTTTTTGTTACGCATGGACACATAATATAAATTGTCCCGGTGATTGCTCTCTCAGATTCTATGAAAGGCTACTGCAAAGCCAAGACATGCAGATCACATGTTTTGCGGCAGAGTTCGACATCAGACGCCACAAATTGGCAAGGTATGGAGTGTTTGCGCTGGCGATAATTCGCTATGATTTGGCGCCGGTGTCACATATTATGTAAAGGGATTGTGGCCGCCGGGGACGAGGATGCCGATCATCCCGCCGGGAACGCAAACGGTGAACAGCAGAAATCGGCGGTGCAGGAGGTCTGCTCGGCCTTAGATAGTCCCTGCCTTTCTTCTAAATTCCCTTGTTAGCGACTGCGATGCTTAGGGCAAGGATTTTGATACCATCGAAAATGCGGTTCTAAGCCAGCCAAACGGCTGTTTTTTGAATATCGATGTATGGCTGTAGCCGATTTAGCGTGGTCCGACCGCAGAGCCGGACGACCCCGGAGCATCTCCAACAGCAAGCCCCAACAAACATCCTTTATACCGTTCAAGACGGTCCACGCTTCAATGACCTCCTACCGGAACGATAACCCTCTCCACTGAATTCGAAGAGGGCTATCGGCGTTAAGGTTTTTGCCCGAAACTCTATTTTCCCCGGTCCTTTAACCCGGAATGTTCGACCGAAGATTCCGTCTCCGCTCCCGAACAGAGGACCGCCGCGTTTTTGAACTCATTCCCTGCGGTTGTACACCGGGGAAGCAGGAGAAGTGAATCATCGCACCACCATATACCAGGCCGGAACCAATGATACCGGTCGATTCCGTTGGGATATCAAGCCCAACGCCAACGGAGCGGTGTTCGCCGAATGAAGATTCAATCACCTTTTTCCACCAGTGCTTAACAGGTTCGATGCTGACTCCGTTCAGCGGCGGGGCGGAAAGAGCTTCGAAAGCGAAAGAGCGAACGATCTTTTCAAGGCTTCCGGCGAGAAGATCCGGAGTGGCAAGAATCTCTACGCCTATTACACCCCGACGATCAACAAATTCTTGTTTGAGTGATTCTCGATTGATAATAGCCCAACTACTCCTTCGTCATTCACTTCACGTATTATTACCTCGCCCAAGTCCAGTGCTTCATCAAGGGTTATGAAAGGCGGAATACCGGGAGCGGTATCGTTGACGATGGGCAGTACTCCCAGCCCTTTAATCTTACTTAATGCCGAAATAATAGAGTCCTTTGCCAAAAGCCTTGCAGGTAAATATCTGCGAACCTTCACCACCATCCCAGTCATTGGTTACAATATACATGTCGTTGGTACCCGGCTTGATAGCCATACTGGTTGAACGCATATTGTGCCCCCGATCTCTGCCAGGAAGCAAAATCTGGCCTATTGGATTACCGTTTTTATTAAATACCAGCACTCTACCCTGGTCGTACATCGCCACATAAACGTTGCCCTCGCTGTCGACGCGCATCGAGTCAGGACCGAGATTGCCGGTGAAACGATAGGGTACTGATGTGCCAAACGGAGCAATAGTAGTTGCGTCAGCCAGCGACACCCTGTGCAACCTGTTCGCGGCCGTTTCGTCTGTCCAGAGGGTTTTTTCATCAGGACTCAGCGCAACACCGTTGGCAATAGCCAGATTAGGCAAAACAGGAGTAATAGTTTTATAATCCGGCGAAACATAATAAACTCCGCCACGGGGATCAGTTGACATGCCCCTGAAGTCAGTAAAGTAAAAGCCGCCTTTGTTGTCAAACACCAGATCATCCACCAGATAACCGTTGCTCTCCGGAATAATGGTCTGCATCCCGGACCCATCAGGTTTGATCGCCACTACACTGCCTTTTTTGAAATCACCTAAACAAGCAATGAAAATCCGACCGTCTTTATGAATAGCAAGCCCTGCCGACCCAAGTTTGTTCGGGCCGAGGACAGTTGATAACTGTTTATCCGGTGTAAGTTTAAATACACTGCCTCCGAAAACTTCGACAAATAAGAGATTTCCATTGCGGTCAAACACCGGGCCTTCCAATTGGAGGCCCTTATCAGACACTTTAAAATACGGCTCGGCAACGATAGTGGGAAGATTCCTCTCATTCTCCGGAATTGGACTGGGGGTTATCGTATTGTCATTATATACCAGTGCGGGAGTCGCCAGTGCAGTACCTACGCCCCCAACCACAGCGATAAACATGAACAGCACCGTCATTGTAACAGCTAAATTAGACTGATATTTTCTCATTTGACTCTTCCTTTCGCCGAATAGTTTCGACCCACTCACGAATTAACCCCCGCCTGCCGAACAAGCGGTTCAAATCCGCACCTTCCCCGCCACATCAGTGGTCAATCATCAATTTTGTTACGTACAGAGGAGGGAACCTTCAGGTAAACCCAATCAGGTGGAGAATATTTGAAATTCTCATCAGAATACCTCCGTTGCCGGGAATGAAGTGAATAGCAAAGCTGGTGAAACGCTCTGCCGGACCAGCGCGAACCTAGTGGCTTCGCATCATTACATTGAGACGTACTTTAGAAATTCACCTTATCGATCCCTTTGAGACCCAGGATTTTTCTGGCTTCATCGGGAGTAGCCGGGTCGATGCCCAGTTCTTTGGCGATGCGGATGATCTTGGCCACCTGCTCGCCGCTGTTCTTCGCCATCCGACCCTTTTCAAGGAATAGATTATCTTCCAGGCCGACGCGCACATTTCCGCCGATAAGCAGTGATTGAGTGCATATTGGAAATTGTGCCTTGCCTGCAACGCAGACGGAAAACTCGAAATCCCCGATGAGCTTTTTGGCATAGTCCACAAGAAAAAGCAGGTTCTCTGAACTCGGGGTGATTCCGCCCAATATTCCCATGACAAACTGGATGTAAACGGGCTTCTTGACTTGGCCCGCCTGAATCATGGACGCCACGTTGTTCACCATTCCGGCGTCATAGATCTCGAATTCGGGCTTGGTGCCCGTCTCGTTGAACTTTGCGCAATACTCCCGCATCGACTTGAAGGTATTAGGGAAAATGTTGTCTTCCGTCATGGCGAGAAATTGTTTTTCCCAGTCAAATTTCCGTTCTTTGAATTTTGCGATGACCGGGAAGAGCGCGAAATTGATGGAACCTGCGTTAAATGACGCGAGTTCCGGCTTATATTGGACCACCGGGGCAATCCTCTGCTCAACGGTCATTCCGAAGCCGCCGCCAGTGGTGATGCAGACGACGATATTGCACCGGCTCTTAATGCTCGTGATGATTTCCCTGATGAGGTTCAGATCCGGGGACGGCATTCCCGTCTCGGGATTGCGGGCGTGGATATGACAGACGGCGGCTCCCGCCTCATAAGCACTCACCGCATCATCGGCAATCTGCTCAGGCGTTATGGGGAGATAATCGGACATAGCAGGAGTGTGGATGCTCCCGGTAATTGCCGCGGTGACTACAGCTTTTTCTTTCAAGCTTTTCCTCCATTATTTCTTTGGATTCAAAAAACCGGGATCGAGGAACTCCGGATTTGGATATGTGTAAAATCCCTTCCCGGACTTAACGCCCAGCTCACCCTTTTGGACCTTCTCGGCCAGTGCGTCAGGCGGCTTGTCCCCCGGGTCCTTCGATTCATTGTAATAGACCATCTCGATATTGAAGACGGTATCCAGGCCAACGGTATCCATCAGAGCAAAAGGTCCGATCTTCATGCCCGTGAAGATGATCCATGCCCTGTCGATGTCCCTGAATTCGACGATGCTGTTTGCCCACATATGGAGGGTTTGTTTCTTTACGGCTCGCCAGACGCTGTTGAAGCAGAAGCCCAACGCCTCTTTTTTTACCAGCAGCGGAACCAAGTTCAATGACCGGATCCATTCTTCACCTTTCTGCATTACTTCGGGAGGCGTTTTTGTTCCCGCCATGAGATCGGCCATAGTCATTCCCTCGAGCGGTTGGTAGAAGTGCGTGTTGATGCACCTCTCCGGCCTGCCGCTGCTGTCTTCCATTCTCGATACGGGAAGGGACGAGCTGTTAGTTGCAAAGATCGCTCGGGCAGGAGCATTTTGTCCCATCTGTTTGAAGACCTCTCGCTTAATTTCCAAGTCTTCCGTTATCGCCTCCACGGCAAGATCAACGTCTTTGAGGGCGTCTCTCAGACTCGTCGCAAACCGGATGCTTTTTTTGCATTCCTCCCACTTATCCCAGGGAATGAAAGGATTCACGCCTTTTGCCTTTAAGTCTGCATACAGTTTGGCGTATGCTTCATCAAATGAGCCCTCCCTGGTATCGTAGACGCTGACTTCATAGCCGGCGTACGCTGAAACCATGGCTATCTGTGTGCCTAGAACTCCCGTACCGACAACTGCTACACGTTCAAATGGCTTGTTCATAAAACTCCTTTTCAGCTTAGATCTTTTTAAAAATTTCAGGATCGCGATTAGACCGCCATCTCGCCATCCGGCTATCTCTTCACTGGTGCGGCCCAGTTCGGCCGGACGATTGCCCATTTCTATGTCGATGCTCCTTCGGCGTTTTAACCGTAAATCCATATTCCAACAGGGAGGGCGAGAATCAGGCCGATGGTATCGGCAACGACGTGTCCAAAGAAAAAGTGTTTGTAAGCATTTTTGTGAGTGAGCCCGGCGACCGCAAGCATGGTGATGACGGCTCCGTTATGAGGCATGGCATCGAAAGCGCCGGAGGCCATTGTGGCAATCCTGTGGATCAGGTCCGGACTCAGGCCGAGGGCGAGATACTTGGGCACCAAGGTCTCCATAATAATTCCGAGGCCCCCGGATGCGGACCCTGTGATCGCTGCCATTACGTTCGTAGCGATAGCAAGAGAGATGATCGGGTGCATGGGAAGCGTCAGCAGCCATGAGGAGACCAGCTTGAATCCGGTCGTAGCGGCAACGGCCATACCATAGCCGACGTCGGCGCAGGTATTGACAATGGGAACGACCGTGTTCAAGGCGCCCTTGCTCAAAGTATCGACTATATCGGCATAATATTTCCAGAACAAGACGATACATGCCACCACACCGGCTGCCAAAGCGATAACGGCATCTCTTCTGATATAGGGAATGTCGAGGTTGAGCAGCAGCAGAACGATAATCGGAGGCACCAGGCTTAGCCAGACATTGGGCGTGGGACCTGAAGAGGGTACTCCTGCTCCGAGAACGCCGGCTGAGGGTTCCTCGTAGGTTTCACCTCGCTCTTTGGACTTTCTCAAAATGTAGCGGAAATAAAGGAGGTTAAAGACAATGACAAAGACCGCCCCGGTGAGACCGACCAGCGGCGCCGAATAAGTGGTTGATGCCATGTATTTTGTGGGCATGATGTTCTGGATCGAGGGAGTTCCGGGGAGCATGGTCATGGTAATCGATGCCGATCCGAATATAAATGCCGCCATGAAAAGATGCCACGAGAGATTCGTTTCCTTGAATAGAGGCCGCGCGATCGGGATAACCGCAAAAATGACGACCCACAGGTTCACCCCGCCGTAGGTGAGACACAAGGCAACAACCGAAACCGCCAGCATCACGCGCATGGGACTGTCTCTGCCGGTCACTTTCAAAATACCATTGGCGATGGAGCGCGCCGCCTGTCCGTTTTCCATGAATTTGCCGAATAAGGAGCCTGCCAGAAAGACAAGGTAAAATTTGCCGGCGTAGTTGGTGAACCCTTTCATATAGGGTCCCGTCAACATTTCCATAATGTTCATATTGGACAGAATGGACACGATGAGTACGGCGAGGGGGGCGATGACGATAATATGCCACCCTCTCAGCGCCAGAATGACGATGAATGCTAGCGACAGAATAATTCCAATAACACTCCAGTCCATTTAACCTGCTCCTTTCATGATCAATGAAGAAAAACAGAGCCCTGCGGCAATGATGATCTAGGCATATTCCATGCCAATAAAAAAGGCCCAATGTTTTCAATAAGATGTCACATTGGGCCTCAATTTTTGCAGTGAATAGCTACAATAATGCAGTGTAGATATTAGCTACATTCTCTCGCTTGCCTGTTTTCCTTTAACATTGATCTTGTATCGACTTATTTTCTTATAGAGTACGCTTCTGTCGATCTGCAATATTTCAGCGGCCCGTTTTTTATTTCCCCTGGTCATCTGTAGAACGCTGATGATCGCGTCTTTTTCCAGCTTGACTCTCAAATCGTTTAAATTAGCAAATTTTTCGATTGGTTTGTTGGGGGTCCCATCGAGCAATCTCGGTACGAATCGTTCAAAATGGTAACCGTTCAGATGTCCTGAAAGGGCGAC
>JBEKXG010000305.1:0-6276 GCA_049512295.1 Syntrophobacteraceae bacterium | reverse complement strand
AGGCAAACGAGCTGAGGGACGAAAGATACCAGGCGATGGATAAACTCGCCCAACTTATTCCTGTGAGCTTTTCGCAGGACTCCTCGACTGGTACGGTCACCGTCAATACCACTGACGCCGGCGGTTCGCTGACGGTAGTTTCCGGCGCAACGGGCACCCACATCACGACATCCTCGACTATCACGGGCGGGCAGCTTGGAGGGCTCCTGACGGCTCAGACGAACCTCAATGGGTATGTCAACCAACTGAACGACTTCACCTCTACACTCATCTCGCAGGTCAACTCGATTACCGAGGCAAACGGCGTACCTGACGTGTTCAACGGTACCGACGCCTCCTCCATCACGGCGTCCACCACCTTCCTGAGCGGCCAGACTTTGGCCGCCTTGAGCTCCTGCGCACAGGCGATGGCCAACCTTCAGGACACGCAGGTGAGCTTCTCCGATGGGACTAATTCTACACTTCAGCAATACTTGAGCAACATCCAGCAAACTGTGGGGACCGACGTCCAGCAAGCCGGCAATAACAAGAGCTTCTATGACTCGCTCAAATCCCAGTTGCAGACGCAGCAGCAGTCCGTTTCCGGCGTCTCGCTGGATGAGGAAATGGTTAACGTTATACAGTACCAGCAGATTTACGCGGCTGCGGCCAAGGTCGTCCAAACGGCTTCTACGCTGATGAGCACGGTAATCAATATGGTCCAATAGGCGGGGAAAACCATGCGAATTACAATGAACATGCAAAAAAATGAGACTTTGCTCACTCTTAATGATCAGCAGGAACAGATCAATCAGCTCTCGCAGGAGATCTCTTCGGGCGTAAAGCTTGCCTCCCCCTCCGATGACCCCTCCGCCTGGGCGCAGGTAATGAACATCCAGCAGAGCCAGCGTGAATATAAGTCTTTTCTTAATGGCATCAGTTTTGCCACCGGCTGGGGCCAAGCCACCGAGTCAGCCCTGAGCCAGCTTTCAGACCTGGTCAGCCAGGCAAAGCAGATCGCGATTACGGGTTCCAGTGCGAATTCAACCTCCGAGAACGCGTCCCTGGCCAGCGAAGTGAACGGGATTCTGCAACAGGTGGTAACCCTGGCCAACTCCCAATACGGTGATCAGTACATCTTCGCCGGCACAAGCACGACTACAGCGCCCTTTTCTATCGACGGCTCGACCGGTAAGGTTAATTACAGCGGAGATTCAAATTCCATAACCGTGAAGACCGGCTCAGGCAATGCTTCCAACGGCGGTTCAACGGTTGTAAACCTGACTGGCGATCAAGTGTTCAACTATTCCAGCGGCGGGAGCACCCTGAACGTGCTGCACGAAATCTGGGGCCTTAAACAGGCGATACAGACGGGAGACTCGGCGACGATTAGCAGTAAGCTCACCACACTGGACGATGCATTCAATCATATAAACAATGAGGCGACGACGGTTGGGAGCATGCTGTCGGGACTGACTACTCGGCAATCTGCGATCAGCGCTTTCCAGACAAACGAACAGAGCACCCTTTCCAATCTCCAGGACGCGGACATGGCCAGCGCAGCCATCAAACTGCAGCAGGTGCAGACGGCCTTCCAGTCGGCCCTCCACGTTACCTCCATGCTCGGCAACCTCAACCTGGCTTCGTACCTTTCAGGGAGTTCCACAGCCTAAAAATCGCGGGCCGCCCTTTAACCAGGTTGATCGGTTCAGGGCTATTTAGAGTATTTTAATTTCAAAACTCTTTCTAGTTTCTCCTGCAACTTCTTGTCATCGGGCATGAATTTGGCCGCCTTCTCGTAATAAAGGATGGCGTCGGAAAACTCCCTGATCTCTTCATACAGTTCGGCTAAGGCAATCATGGATTCAACATGTGAGGGATTTATTGACAAGCTTCGCTTCAGACAACCAATAGCATCATAAGGGCGTTTTTGCTCCTTATGATAGCGTGCTAACAATGCATAAAACGATATTTCTTGAGGGAAAAGCTTGATCGCATCTTTGATCCATGTGTGTGCATGATCATAAGCACCCTCTGAGAGCAATATGTCGATGACTTCCTCCAAGCGCTGTATATCTTCTGTGTACCTTTCTTTTAACTTGGCCAGTATTTCGGATGCTGCTTCGGCTTTGGCTTGACGGATGAAACAACGTGTAAGGCTCAAAGAAAACCGTGGACTTTCAGGTTCCAAAAATAACCCCTCTTGAAACATTCGTTCGGCCATGGTAAGTACTGTACCGCTGTCAAGACCTTCAAAGAATGATAGGTCAACGCCTTCGGCGGCATTAACGTTGCTGGATGATAAATAACGCTTCTCAAGGTCCAGAAATATGCTGCCGGTTTTGAAAAGAATGTCAGCGTCTTTTAGTTTCTTCAGGAGGTTGACCAAACGTTCCAGAACCTGACTCACCAATCCTTCCTCTAAAAAGAAATCGGCCACTTTCAGGTGTACATCTACGTTCCCGTGGGGAAGCTGCATTATTTGATCGTAAAGGTTTCTAGCCTGAGCGGTCATATTCAAACCCGTAAACTTTTCGGCCATATTCGCCAGACAGAACGCCACCTCATCCATCGGTCGGCTGTAAGGCAGAAAGTTGGCGCGCGCCTCCCCGACAACCTTGATTATTTCGTTTTCTTCGTTGAGCATTTGCAGAAGTTCGAGCAGGGCCATGATGCTTCCGGTGTGGAAAGGATTCAGGGACGCAGATGTTTGAAAACATTTGGTTGCTTTGTCGACCACATTTCTCCTGTTATAGAAGCTTCCATAATGGAAAAAAACTTCTGCCAGTTGAATCTGCGTCTCCAAACCGCTGGTTGCGGATTTCGCCAGTTCCAGCGCTTTTTTCAGATGAAGTTGTGCGTCCTTCCATTGCTCTGTTAAGCAGTTTACCTCACTGATCCCCAGATGGGCTTCCAACAATGACTCGTCCTGAGAAAGAAGTTCCAGGTAGACTTCCCGGGCGGCCTCAAACTGCCCGGCCGCTATTAGTTCTTTTGCAGAGTCAAGCCTGTTCTTCACGGGATCGGCCCCGGAGCGTGTCTGAAGAATCTTAAGGGCCACATTTTCGACTGTTTTTTTGCTTAAGGGCGTTACGATCACCTCATCCACGCCTTTGGCCATAATACGCATTACGTTCTTTAAATCGCCATCGTTCGTAATGGCGATCAGTGGAATATCCGATGTGGCGTCGAGGCTTTTGAGTTCATCGATGAGTTGAGTGGTCTCTTTTCCTTCCCCCACATGGGTTACGAAGATGAGATCGAACCTCTTGGACACGAGTTGCTGGATGGCTTCTTTGAGCGAGATCACTTCGGTCATATCCTGCAAACCACACCAACGGAGAATGGATATGAATGCCTTTAGTTTTTCTGTCTCGTGGTGGAATAGCAGGGCCTTGAACGGTGAGAGGTCCACTGTTGCGCTGGCGTTTGTACTGGCTTTGTCAGCCGCAGGCGCGGGAATATCAGGATTTTCAGGACTCATGTTTCAAAACCTGTCCATGCTGCGTGTCAAGGTTTGGGCGCAAGAAGCTCATCGACCAGGTTGTCTGAGTATTTCTTTTTGACCACTATTTCAATTCGTCGATTTTTCTCCCGATCAGTAGATTTATTGCTGTATCGTGGTCGGTAATAAGCGTATCCGGCAGCCGACAGCCGGGATGGATCGAGTCCGCATTCGGATACAAAGAAATGAACCACACTGGTTGCGCGCATCACCGAGAGTTCCCAATTGGAAGCGAATCGTCCGGACGAGATGGGCAGATCATCCGTATGTCCCTCGACCACAATATCATTTTTCATCGTGCTTAAAATGGAACCGATTTTTTTCAGGTTTGGAAGCACCTCGGGTCGGATTTCCGCACGTCCCAGATCAAACATGACCATGTCCTGAGCTATGAGGATCAAGCCTTCATTTTCATCCAGCAAGGTAAACTTTTCCTGTAGTTGATGTTCTTCGATGAAACCCCTTAGCTGTTGGCGTAAAACCGACAGGGCCTGTTTTTCTGTTTGCGCCTGCTGTTTGAACAGCTCTAAGGGCGCGGGGAGTTTCTTTGCCTCCTCCACGCGCTTTTGCAGGTCCTCCAAAGACTCTGGAGGGGGGCTCGGCTGTAGCGTTGGGGGTGCCTGCGGGAAGGAAATCTTTCCACCGAGCGCATGGCTGATTGATGTCATTGCTGTTTCGAACTTTCTCTTATCGACAGTGGAAATGGCGAACATGAGCACAAAAAAGATTAATAGGATTGACATCATGTCGCCATAAGTCGCCAACCACAACATGTTCTCCTCGCCACCTTCGGCTTCCGAAGAGGGCTTGGCCCCGAAGGCCGCTGGATGGATACTCTCGTCTGGATCGCCTTGACCTCCGCCGGATAGTTGTTCCGGCAGTGATGCGGAAGCCGGCGATGAGTCTTTGGGCTTGGCCTTTATGACCCTTGCAAGTATGGGAACCTCATTTCCACAATTCAAACATTTCATCGAAAGCACGGTCGGTGCCAACTTGGACAGGTCGATAGAAAAACTTGCCCCGCATTCGTAGCAGGTGGTAATGTTTTTCTTGGTTGGAATATTTTTGCCGTTTTTCGTCGTCGCCATGTTGCGCTTCAGAAGAGACCGTGTTGGATGTAAATCCTTATCACTATTCCATGTCTTGCTCTCTCTGAGGGGCTGGCCGATTCTTCAAATCGAATTTACCGTTTCTGCCCGGCCTTGCTCAGCAGTAGTCTTTCAACGATCGCCTGGCGTTTTTTCGGTGGCAGGTAGGCATTCAGCGTTTCTTCAATATCACGCCCCGTCTGACCCTGCCGGATCAGCAATAAGGCCTCTCGAATCATAAGAATCAAAGCCTGCTCCCGGACCGAGTAGGCCCTAAGCTTTTCCGAAGCGGGAAGAAACAGAAGGAACGCCAGTAGACAGCCATAAAGGGTGCAAACCAGGGCAACGGCCATGTTGGGGCCCAGTGTTTCAGGGCTGACATCGCCGCTCATCCCGCGCAACATATTAATCATGCCGATCAGGGTGCCCACTAAGCCAAGAGACGGAGCAATTCTGGACATGAAACTGAATAGTTGTATCCCTTCCTGATGCCTGCTCCTGACGCCTTCAACCTCGACAGCGAAGCGCTGAGAGATTTTTGACGCGGGCGCATCCTGGACGAGCAGTTGGAGGCCTGCTTTCAAATAACGGTTCTTCTCATTTTTGGCCTCTTTTTCCAGGCTGAAGATGGTATCCTGCGAGGCCTTCTGGCCTAAAGCCACCAGCCGCGATACGGTCTGTTCGAATACCGTCCGCTGTTCGTCTTTGAAGAGCTGCACCGCGAGAGTAAAGAATTTTAGTAAACGGTCCAGGGGGTAGCTGATCAGCGTAGCGGCCAGTGTGCCCCCAAGTGTGATCATGACCGCTTCGAGATTCAGGAATACCGTGATCCCTCCGCCCATGAAAACTGCCGTGATGAGCAACGCGAAACCACCAATGATGCCAATCCCCGTTGACATAGTGTCCTTTCTTTCATGAAAACACTAAGATGCTGAAGGACTATCGCATTCTATTAGCTGATTCGGTGTCAAAATGTCAACCCATAACGGACACCCCCGTTGAGTCTGCGAATCCCTGATTTTATCGATCGTTATAAGGCTGGAGACGACTAGAATCGATAGCCGGTAGTCTCCCATCCCGGCTCTGAGGGCACAGGCCCTCTCTCTAAACTCACGACTACCCGCCTGCAATCGGGAATCCCCATTTCCTGCCGGCTCACTCTGTCGGTAAGGGAAACTCCGGGCCTATTGATATCTACTTCGAGGACCACGGCAAGGGTAAGCCCGTCGTGCTGATTCACGGCTGGCCGCTGAGCGGTGCATCCCGGGAAAAGCAGGTGCCGGTCCTGCTAAGCGCCGGCTACCGGATCATCACGTACGACCGCAGAGGATTCGGCAACTCCGGCAGGCCAACGTCGGGCTACGACTACGACACGCTTGCCGGGGACCTGCACACGCTCATAACGGAGCTTGACCTGCGCGACGCTGCGTTGGTGGGCTTCTCGATGGGAGGAGGCGAGGTGGCCCGCTATCTGGGGACCTACGGCAAGGATCGCGTGAGCAAGGCGATCTTTATTTCATCGGTTCCGCCCTTTTTGCTCAAAACGGCTGACAACCCGGAAGGCGTGGACGGCAGCATCTTCGACGGGATAAAGAAAGCTATTGCAGTCGACCGCCCGGCGTTTCTCTCCCGGTTTCTTTCGGATTTCTACAACGTGGACGTCCTGGGCGGCAAACTGGTCAGCGAACAGGTTGTTCAGTTCAA
>JBEKXG010000304.1:0-6277 GCA_049512295.1 Syntrophobacteraceae bacterium | reverse complement strand
TTTATCCGGCGTGAATAGAGGATGGTGGCGCGGCTTGTTTCTTTTTCCATGTATTTGGATTTGGCAGTTCCGATTCCGTGTTCTCCGGACAGGGTCCCGCCAAGTGCGAGCGCCCGATCGAAAATGGCGTCAACGGCTTGTTCGACCCTGGCCCATTCTTCCTTGTCACGGCGGTCTGTCAGTATGGTCGGGTGGAGGTTTCCGTCACCGGCATGGCCGAAGGTGCCAACCGTGAGCTGAAACTTGCGGCTGATTTCGTCAATGGAACGAATCATTTCCGGAATTTTGCTGCGCGGAACGGTTGCGTCCTCCAAAACGGTTGTGGGCTTGATCCTGGATAGAGCCGAAAGGGCAGCCCGCCGGGCTTCCCATACCTTATCGCGCTCTTGTGCATCCTGCGCCACGTGAACCCGCATTGCCCCCATTTGGCGGCACAACTCTTCGACCCTTGCAGCGTCCTCCTCAACCTGCGCCGGATGCCCATCAACCTCTATGAGCAGGAGGGCGGCGGCCTCGACCGGAAGCCCCACATGAGCGAAATCCTCGACCGCGCGTATGGTAAAGTTGTCCATGAACTCGAGGGTTACCGGAACGATTCGATTGGCGATGATTGCGGAAACGGTCTCGGAAGCCTTCGATACTTCGGAAAAAACCGCCATCATGGCTTTTCTTGCGGCCGGCACTGGAATCAGCTTCAAAATTATCTTATCGAAAACCCCAAGCGTCCCCTCGGATCCCACGAGCAGACCCCCGAGGTTATAGCCCGTCACGCATTTAACCGTTCTTGCGCCCGATTTTACCAGTTCGCCGTTAACGTCGAAAAATTCGAGGCCCATCACGTAGTCGCGCGTCACTCCGTACCTGAGCCCTCTTAACCCTCCGGCGTTTTCAGCCACGTTGCCGCCCAGGGTGGATACTGCCTGGCTGCCTGGATCGGGTGGGTAGAAAAGGCCCTTAGCCTCCACGGCGGCTGCGAATTTAGCGGTTATCACACCGGGTTGCACCACGGCGTACAGGTCTTCTTCGTTTATCTCGAGGATTTGGTCCAGGGCCGTAGTCACTATTACGACACCGCCGGGCTTCGGAATGGTTCCGCCGCTCAGATTGGTCCCGGCGCCTCGGACGGTGGTCGGCAGAGCGTTTTCGTTGCAGAGGCCTACCGCCCGGCCGAGCGCCTCGCTTGTGGTCGGCCGCAAAACGATCGAGGGAAGGGAGGGATCAAGCACAGCGGCATCGTAAGAATAGGCGAGGCGGTCCGCTTCGTCCTGGAAGACGTTTTCTTTTCCGAGGATTTCGCAAAATTTGTTGACCAATTTATTGCCAGGCATAGATGTTCCCCCTTAATCGAAAATTGCGATCCCTTTAGAGGTGTGGTAAGACCATTTTTGAAAAAGTCCGGGATTGTCTAGGTAACTCCCCTGAGTTTTTGATAATAGCTAAAGGATGGAGATTTTGTCAAGATAAATATCAGGGCCACGGTTGAAATTATCCTTGACAATGAGGCAACAGGTTTGCTACAAAGGGGGTCGCATCAAAATGGTATTACCACTTATCGCGCCTTCGACTCCGGGGTGATGAGAAAAAACTGAAAGAGATTCAGCAGACTACGCCAAATTTTAGAGCAGCTTAGGATCCCCCACCGAAAGGAGAATCCGGATGAACTGGACACAGGTATACAATCCTTTGGGAAATTTGGCGCTGTCCGCACTGGTTGCCGGAATTCCCTTGTACATACTTTTCTATATGCTGGCTATCAGGAGGTCGCCGGGACACTGGGCTGCGCTGTTCGGCACCGCTTCAGCGGTGATTCTCGCTATTGCCGTTTGGGGAATGCCTGTGGGACCGGCTTTAAGTGCAACGCTGATGGGCGCGGCGTTCGGGATTTTCCCCATCGTGTGGATCGTGTTGAACACTATATGGGTGTACAACATGACGGTGGAATCAGGGGAGTTCGACAAGATACGAAATTCCCTGGCATGTATAACCGATGACCGCCGTCTCCAGGCTCTGTTCATCGCTTTTGCCTTCGGATCGTTCATCGAGGGAACAGCGGGGTTTGGCACACCTGTGGCCATAACGGCAGCGATGCTCGTCGGCCTGGGTTTCAACCCGATGTACGCCGCTGGAATCTGTCTAATCGCCAATACGGCTCCGGTGGCCTTCGGCGCGATCGGTATCCCCATCGTGGTTGCCGCCAAGGTTACGGACCTGGACATGATGCACATAAGCCAGATCGTAGGGCGGCAGCTTCCTTTTCTATCCATCATCGTGCCCATATGGCTCAGCGTCACGATGTGCGGCTTCAAGCGTTCCCTCGAGGTGCTCCCCGCACTTATCGTAACCGGAGTGTGCTTTGCTGTTACGCAGTTTACAGTCTCGAATTTTGTCGGACCTTATCTGCCGGATATTTTATCGGCACTCGTGACGATTATCGGCCTGGGTCTTTTTCTAAGGGTATGGAAGCCGTCGAAGGTCTTTCATTTCCCGGAGGAAAAGCCGGCCGGCCCCGTCACCTGCTTGTATGGCTCCGGCCAGATCGTCCGTGCCTGGACTCCATATTTCATCCTGGCGATCATGGTTTTTTTGTGGGGTCTTGACTCGATAAAGACGATCCTGGCGCCATTTGGGACAATCTTCAACTGGCCGGGCCTGCACAATCTGGTAGTAAAAACCGCCCCGATCGTCGCCAAAAACTCGCCTTACGCGGCGCAATACGCGCTCAACATCGGGTCAGCCGCCGGGACGGCCATTCTGATCGCCGGTCTTTTTTCGCTGCTGGTAATTCCGAATTATGGTTTGGGTCGCGCCTTTGCATGCTACGCGAGAACCGCCAGGCAATTGCGCTTCCCGATTGTGACAATTGCAATGATTCTTGGTCTTGCTTACATAATGAACTACTCTGGCATGAGCTCCTCGATGGGACTGGCGCTCGCGTCCACAGGGGTTCTGTTTCCGTTCTTTGCTCCCATCCTGGGATGGTTGGGCGTTTTTCTCACCGGCTCCGACACTTCTTCCAACGCTCTTTTCGGCTCTCTTCAGAAAACGACCGCCACCCAGATCGGTGTTGACCCGGCCCTTACCGTTGCCGCCAACTCCTCGGGAGGTGTTTGCGGCAAGATGATCTCGCCCCAAAGCATATCAATTGCCACAGCGGCCTCCGGCCTGGTTGGCCAGGAAGGAAGCATTTTCCGGTTTACACTGAAACACAGCATTGCCATGGTGCTTCTGATAAGCATTTTGACGATTCTGCAGGCATATGTGCTGAAGGCAATGCTGCCTTGAGCGTTCACAAAGGCGGCGGGAATATGTTATGATTTCATTCTTTGTGTTTTCCGGCTCATCCTCATAGGGGAGGCTAAGCGCCCATGAGACAAGACGATGAATTGACACTGTTGAAACAAAGAGCCGAGGCCGTGCAAACCATAACGGCCGAGGTAGCGGACATGAAGGCGGCCTGCCGGTATGCGGTCGATCTGACCGTACGGCAGGGGGGATCGAGCATAGCCGCTCCCGGGATTTCCGGGAAGGCCCTTTCGCACTTGACGGCGGCATGCAAGGCGGGAGGTCTCAGGCTGCTCACGAAAGATCTGAGGAGCGACATGGGCCAAATCAGTACCGGCTTTACCGTGGCCGATTGGGGGATCGCCGAGACCGCCACTCTGGTGATGGATTCCACTTCAGAGGATTTGCGGATCGCCACGATGCTTTGCGAAACTCATGTGGCTGTCCTGCCGAGGTCCAGGATCGTGCGGGACGCGATGTCGCTCGAAGATGAACTTACCGCTGCCCTGAAAGCCGCTCCGAAGTACCTTGCATTCATAAGCGGGGCCAGCCGGACGGCCGATATCGAAAGGGTACTGACAATCGGGGTGCACGGACCCCAGGAATTGCACCTGCTGATTGTGGAGGGAAACGGATATGATAAAAACGCCTCATGACGTGAAAACATACAGGAAGGACCTCAAAAACGCCCTCCGGAACAACTTTCTTGCCACCACGCTGGATAACTTCGCCACGGCTTACAGAACTTCGAGGGCAACCGCTTTCTCGGGAATCGACTTCGAGGCCCTGGCCGCAGAGATTGCCGAGGGAAAGGACCAGTCCATTCCGCACCTCCGGGAACTGCTGGATGAGTTTACCGCGCAGGCTGAGAAGGCCGGGGTCAAGGTGCATTTTGCCGGGACCGCTTTCGAGGCCAATTCTATTATCGCTTCGATTGCAAAGGCGAGCGGGGTTAGACAGATCGTCAAGGGAAAATCCATGACGGCGGAAGAGACTTTCCTTAACGATCACCTGGAGAAGGAAGGCTTCGAGGTCACCGAGACCGATCTGGGCGAATGGATCATCCAGTTGCGAAAGGAAGGTCCTTCACACATGGTTATGCCCGCCATCCACCTTTCCCGGAAGGAAGTTGCCGAGCTTTTTACAAAGGTGATCGGAAAGCCTCAGGACCCTGACGATATTACCGGGATGGTCAAGGTGGCGAGAAGTGAGCTTCGCCGGAAATTCCTGGATGCCGATATGGGGATAAGCGGCGCAAACTTTGCCGTGGCCGAAACCGGCACCATCGGGCTTATCACGAATGAGGGCAACGGGCGGCTTGTAACTACGCTGCCTCGAGTCCATGTAGCCCTGGTTGGTGTGGATAAGCTTGTTCCGGATATGAAATCGGCCCTTCGCGTGCTCAAGGCCCTTCCGCGCAACGCCACGGGCCAGGTCATTTCGACCTACGTGACCTGGATAACCGGCCCGGTTGAATGTACGGCCTCTCCTGATTCAAAGAAGGAAATGCACATTGTTTTTCTGGATAACGGGCGTTTTGCGCTTGCCGGGGACCCCGTTTTCTCACAGGCCCTCAGGTGCATTCGCTGCGGGGCGTGCGCGAATGTATGTCCGATATACAAGCTGGTTGGAGGCCATAACTACGGCCACGTTTACATCGGCGCGATAGGGCTCATCCTGACCTATTTTTATCACGGACGGCGCAACGCCCGCGCTATCGTCAAAAACTGCCTGAACTGCCAAGCGTGCAAGTCGGTGTGTCCCGCCGGGATTGACCTGCCTCACCTCATAAAAGAGGTCCACCGGACGCTTTTGAATGTGGAAGGCAAAAAGCCCGTTAAAAACCTGCTACTGAAGATGGCGCTCGAAAACCGGCGGCTGTTTCACTTTCTGCTCCGAAGAGCGTCTTTTGCGCAGAAGCCTCTTACCGAAGGGCCATACTTGCGGCATCTGCCGTTTCTTTTCTCCGGCGAGCATGGCTTCCGCAGGCTGCCTGCAATCGCCAAAGTCCCGCTGAGAGACATGTGGGAAAGCATCAACCGGCGGGTTGAAAACCCTCGGTATCGCGTGGCTTTATTTGGCGGATGCCTGAGCGATTTCGTCTATCCGGAACAGGGGCAGGCGCTGATGCGGCTGTGCGAGGACCATGACGTCCAGCTCGAATATCCCATGGAACAAACCTGCTGCGGCCTGCCGGCGCAAATGACGGGCGAGCGGGAAACGGCAAAGGACGTCGCTGTTCGGAACCTCAAAGCCGTCGATCCGGCTGACTACGATTATATTCTTACACTATGCGCTTCGTGCGGTTCGCACCTGAAGGAAAACTACCTGAAACTGCTTTCGGATGAGCCTGCCCTTGGGGTGAAGGCGAGCCAGCTAAGGGACAAGGTGATCGATTTCAGCTCTTTCATGATTAATGTGCTCAAGGTTGATCCCGAGGAATTCCAAAGGCTGGGCGGCAAGGTGGCCTACCACTCTCCATGCCATCTGTGCCGGGGGCTGGGAGTGACAAAGGAGCCGCGTGAACTTCTTTCCACGGCCGGTCTTGAATATGTTCCGGCAAAGGATGAAGACGTCTGCTGCGGATTTGGCGGCTCCTTTTCACTGGATTTTCCGGAAATATCAGCGGAATTGCTCAAGCGGAAACTGGACAATGTCGAGGATAGCGGGGCAGAAGCACTGGTGACCGACTGCCCGGGATGCGTCTTGCAGCTAAGAGGCGGAATGGAAAAAAGGGGCGGCAAAATCAAAGTGAAACATATTGCCGAGATTGTGGCCGAAAGGAAAAAGAACCACCGCGGAGACGGAGAGAACGCCGAGAGATAATCAAGTTAGTTTCCGTCCGGAAAAGGTTCTTTTCCGCCCCCGGATCGAGTCCGGGGCAGGCTCTGGCGGTGTCAATCTTCGGGCTTACCTCGCAGAGCGTGGATTTCTTGTACGCCTCCGCGCAACCCCTCGATTTCCTTGCCAGGACGAAAAATACCTCCTTTCCGAA
>JBEKXG010000303.1:0-6282 GCA_049512295.1 Syntrophobacteraceae bacterium | reverse complement strand
ACAATGGGGGCCTCTTGGGCCAATCCCTTCAGGTGTTCCAGGTCTTCCTCGAACCCGTCCGCGCCGATCGTGATCCCGTCCCTTGACTGTGCCTCGGCCTCGCGGGCCGCCGTTCCGTAAAGCCGGTCGATTGCCGTCCGGATTTCCTCGCGCTGACCTACGCACAGACTCAGTTCCATTCCGGAAAAATAGCTTGAGACAACATTGATAATCGGCAGGTTAAGAGGATTGTTCACAACGACCCGCACCCGGCCGCTTTCAACTTGAATGGGCAGAACGGCGTGCTTGCGCAAAAAAAACATTGAAACGCCTTCCAGAAGCACAGGCTTTTCCGGGTAATCTTCGCGCTCAAGCATCGGAAGGCCCAGGTGCCTGGCCAGAACGCGAAGAATGCGGCCTTCATCGGTGATTGCAATGTTTTCGAAAGCATCCATCAGTGGAATGCATTCGACGAAAAAGGAATGCCGCAGACGCAGTTTTTGCTCTTCGAGCAGATTGAATTCCTGCTGAAACGCATCTAGAAGAGAAATCCGTTCTTCCATGTATGTCCTCATGTTCCGGCAGCCGGAAGCGGGAAACCAGGGAGGGGAAAAACCCCTTGCTCCCTCATGTTTGCGGGCGCATCATACAGCGCCGCCAAGCGGATGTTAGCAATATCCGCTGCAAAAGTAAACGCTTGTGGCCAAATCGCGACTTTCCCCGTCTTTTCGAACACAAAAGGGATTACAATTAATCACCATCCGGGGTTACTGATTCTAATACCTCGGAGTTGACTTCATTGAAGATAACTTCTAATGTGACGAACTTTGATCTTACGGAAATCAGAGCGCCTCGCGGGGCGTAGAGTCCTTTTACCCCTCCGCCATACGTACATTTTCCGATTTTCGTTAAAGGAGCGATTTGAGGATGAAATGCGATCAGAAGTCCTGCGCGGGCTGTCCGAGCGCCGCGCAGAAGAAGTCTAAAGGGGAACTCATCGGTTGCAGGCTCTCGCGCATCAGGAACAAAGTGCTGGTGATGAGCGGCACGGGGGGGGTGGGCAAAAGCAGCATTGCCTGTTACCTGGCGCTGGCGCTGGCCCAAAAGGGATACCAGGTGGGCCTTCTGGACATTGATCTGCACGGGCCTTCCATTCCGAAGATGTTTGGGCTGCACGGGCCCTTGAACATCACCGCCGACCGGGAAATCATCCCGCATGAATACAGACCCAACCTTAAAATCGTCTCCATCGAATCAATGGTGGAGGACACCGATTCCGCAATCATCTGGCGAGGTCCTCTAAAGCACGGAGTAATACAGCAGTTTCTGGCCGACTGCAGGTGGGACGATCTCGATTTTCTCGTAATCGATTCACCGCCGGGCACCGGGGATGAGGTTCTCAGCATCTCGAAGTTCATTCCCGACGCAAAGGCCCTGATCGTTACCACCCCTCAGGAAGTGGCCCTTGCCGACGTCAGGAAATCTATAAACTTTTGCCGCAAGGTCGATCTTCAGATTTTGGGACTTGTAGAAAACATGTCCGGGCTTTTCTGCCCGCATTGCACTAAGTTCATTCCCATTTTCCGAACCGGCGGCGGCCTGAGGACATCTTCCGCCATGAAAGTGGAGTTTCTTGGAGAATTACCGTTCGATCCGGAAGTGGTCGAGGGGGGAGACCGTGGGGTCCCTGTGCTCGAACAGAGCGGGGATACGCCCTTCGCAAAGGCGCTGGAGCAATTCGTAAGTAAGCTGTTGGCCCTTGACAGTGTCTACGCTCGAGAGGAGATTGCTAAAAAAGAAGGATAACGGAATGTTTAGAATATCACTGGACCAGGCTTCGCTGAGCCGGGAGCAGGAAAGAGCCTTAAAAGAGATGTGGCTGCGCTGCATGCGCCGCATTATCGTGAGCACCACACTTGCCGCCAGTGGTCATCCGGGCGGCTCCATGTCCTCGCTCCACCTTCTTCTAATGCTCTACAGCACTATCTCTCACGATCCCTGCGACCCGTGCTGGGAAGAGCGTGACAGGCTCATAGTCAGCATGGGCCATATCAGCCCGGGTGTTTACAGCGTGCTGTGCGAGTTCGGGTATCTGAATGAAGACAATTTCTGCATGGAATACAGGCGCGCCGGATCGGCTCTTACCGGGCACGTCGAATCCTGTGTTCCCGGCATCGAATGGAATACCGGGGTCCTGGGGCAGGGTCTTTCCGCCGGGACCGGAATGGCGCTTGGAATGAAACTTCAGGGGAATAAGAACAGGGTCTTCGTGCTCATGGGGGACGGCGAACAGCAAAAAGGGCAGATATCGGAGGCGCGCCGATTCGCCGTAAAGTATGGTCTCAACAACATCGGAGTTCTCATCGACCGCAACTACCTCCAGATCTGCGGAAGCACAAATACCGTAATGCCCCAGGAAATCAAGGCCGACTATGCCGCAGCTCACTGGAACGTGGTCTATATCCAGGACGGCCATGATTTCGGCCAGATTTTTCAGGCGCTGCGAAACCTTTACCGCTTCGAGGCTGGTGACCCGCGCTTTCCGGTGGCGATAATTGCCCGCACCATTATGGGCAAAGGCGTATCGTTCATGGAAAACAAAGCAAAATATCACGGCAGCGCTCTGAGCGAATCAGAGGCCGCAAAAGCCTTCGAAGAGCTTGGGCTCGATAACCCTATACCTGAGCTGAAGCAAAAGCGCCGTTCCTGCCTTGTTTTTCAGAAACATTTCTCCCGGCGGCTCATTTATCCGCACATTGAGTCCGGCGCCCCCAGGACTTACGGTCCCGAGACTTTCACCGACAACAGGTCGGCCTACGGGGCCGCCCTCGAGGACCTAGCCGCGCTCAACAACAGCGGGACTGTCCCCGGGGTTATCGGTTTTAGCTGCGATCTGGAAGGTTCCGTAAAAATGGAGGGATTCCACAAGGTTTCCGGCAACGCCTTCTTCGAATCGGGCATCCAGGAACACCACACGGCAACCGCTTCAGGCGCAATCAGCAGGGAGGGCTTCGCCACCTTCTTTAGTACTTTCGGGATTTTCGGAGTCACTGAAGTCTTCAACCAGATGAGGTTGAACGACATCAATAATACAAATCTGAAGCTGGTCTGCACGCACCTGGGACTCGACGTAGGAGAGGACGGCCAGACGCACCAGTGTATCGACTATATCGGGTTGCTCCGGAACCTGTTTGGCTTTCCCATATTCATTCCGGCCGATCCGAACCAAACCGACAGGATCGTCAGGTATGTGGCCGGGCGGCCCGGCAACTTCTTCGTCGGCATGGGCCGATCCAAGCTCACCCCAATTATGGACGAATCGGGCCGGCCCGCATTTGCCGGCGATTACCAATTTGTCCCTGCAAAAGCCGACTGGCTCCGGCATGGCGGCCAGGCGGCCATACTCGCGTATGGGCCTATGATTCACGAAGCGGTGAAGGCCTGCGAAGATCTGGCCAAAAATCACGGGGTCCGGGCGGCCGTGGCCAATTTCGCCTCCATCAGGCCGCTCGACGTTGCGGCAGTCGCCCTGGCAGCCAAAACAGGCCTCATCGTGACTGCCGAGGATCATCACATCGATACGGGCCTTGGATCTCTGGTCGCCGCAATTGTTGCCGAAAATGCACTGCCGTGCAGGCTCGTGCGGCTTGGCGTAAAAAGATACGGGTTTTCCGGAAAGCCCGAAGAACTCTACAGATCGGAAGGGATCGACGGGGAAGGAATTGTGAAAGCCGTTCTCCAGGCCCTGTGACAAAGTGAGACGTAGACAAGGAGGTGTGCTGATGGCTGCTATTTCCGCCTGGCCTTTCTTTTCTGTGTCGCTGGTTCGAATCCGGTAGTCCCGATCAAAAGGCTGGAATTTCCAATCCACCTGTTCACCGATTAACCGATTACCTGTTTTTTTTGCATTTTGCAGCTTCCTGTTGCCGTTTGGCAGGGCCAAATCCGGTCTGGAGACAGTGCGAACACACCGCTTCAGCGCATATCGCAATCGAGATATTTCCCTTCCAAGGACCTTTTGACATTTGCGTAGTGTACAGTGCGACTTGCATTGTCACTCGGCGAACTCGATGAAATCATACGGGAAGAATCAAAAGGAATCAAACCCGAGGCTTTGACGGGAAGACGCTCCCGCTGATGATCGGCAAGAACTGTGAGCTTTCGCTCGACGGCAGGGTCAAGCCGGTTGCCGGTGCGTGAGATTGGCTCGTTTCTGTCGCAATGTCAACCTGTATGCGCCTCTGGGAGAAAGTTTATCTCTGTGTACAAATTTCGCTTGACAAGACATCTAGAGAACTAGATAATTGTATCAATCTCTGACTTCGCGCCTTCCGGCCACGGCCAAACAAGGAGACACCCATGATCATCATAGGTGAAAAGATCAACGGCACGAGAAAGCAGGTGGGTAGCGCAATTCGAAATCGCAATGCCGATTTCGTACGCGAATTGGCGTTGCGCCAGTTTCAAAGCGGCGCTTCGTATATAGACATCAACGCGGGCAGTTTGCCCGAGCGTGAACCGGAAGACATGGCGTGGTTGGTGGAAACCGTGCAGGACGCAGTCCCCGAGGCAACACTCTGTCTGGACAGCCCCAATCATAAGGCCCTGCGCACCGGTATCGATAAGGCCGCAAAGACCCCCATGCTTAACTCTCTGAGCGGAGAACAGTTCCGTGTCGACGGAGTTTTGCCTCTTGCCCGTGAGTTCGGGACAGATCTGATAGTTTTGCCCCTGGATGACAACGGAATTCCTCAAACCAGCGATGGACGGCTGGCTATTGTCAGACGGCTCGTGGAAATGACTCGCAACGGAGGACTCCCCGACGAAAAGCTCTATGTAGACCCTCTTGTAATGGCAATTTCCACAGGCACTGAGAACGGGAACATCACTCTTGAGACCTGCCGGAAGATCAGGGAAGAATTCCCCGGGGTTCATCTCACATGCGGGTTGTCCAATATTTCCTTCGGCATGCCGCTGCGGTCAATACTCAACCAGGCCTTCGTGGTCCTCGCAATACAGGCCGGCATGGATAGCGCGATTGTCAATCCGGAAGAACGGGAACTACGGGGGATCATGATGGCTGCAGAGACGGTTTTGGGAAAAGACCGTCACTGTCTCAACTTCAATCGGGCCTTTCGGGCCGGGAAGATAGGACTCGAGAGGGATTTGTAATCAGGCCCTTTTACTATGCCTCGAACCGGGAACCCACTCAACGAAGGAGGGAGAACCATGCAGGATCTTGTGAATGCGGTAGCGGAAATGATGGAAGATGAAGCCATGACTCTCACGAAGAAGTACGTGGCAGAGGGAGTGCCCGCCATTCAGATCATCGACGCCTACAAGGACGCTCTGCGCATCATCGGTAAGCGTTATGAGGCGTGTACTTACTTCGTCCCCGAACTGATTTTGGCAGGCGAGATGATGAAGGCGGCTTCCGAGATCATCAAACCGCTGATGACAGGCGGGAAATCGGATGTTGAAACACGAAGAATCGGTAAGTTCCTTCTGGGAACGGTTGAAGGTGATATCCACGATATAGGCAAGGACATGGTCCACATGCTCCTGGATATCAACGAGTTTGAAGTGAAGGACCTCGGCGTTGATGTGCCGCCTCGGCGGTTTTGGGAAGCATACGAAGAATTTCAGCCTGCTATCATAGGAATGAGCGGGTTGCTCACCCTGGCATACGAGTCGATGAAGCGGGTGGTGGATATGCTGAAAGACAAGGGTGTGCGCGACAAAGTAAGGGTGATCATCGGCGGCGGGCAAATGGACGAACAGGCTTGCAAGTACGTAGGAGCCGATGCCTTTGTTACCGATGCGGTGGCCGGAATCAATATCTGTAAAAAATGGGTTAGCTAAGGAAGCGTGCTGCGAACCGCGTGATTGAGAAGGAGTGGAAGCCATGATTGAAGGTTGGGAAAATATGTCCTCGAGCCAAAAGCAGGAAGCGTTTCTGGCGAAATGGGCATCCGGAGAAGGAATCCCGTTCGCCGGCGATGAAGCGAAATCTGCCTACCAGTACCGTGCCGGGCTTATTAAGGATGCAATCCAGCTCAAGAAGACTCCGGACAGAGTGCCGGTTGCCCCGATCGCCGTTTTCGCGCCCGTCATGCTCTACGGTTATTCGGCAAAACAGGCCATGTATGACCCTCACGTCCTTGGAAAGGTCCTTCTGGATTACACCAGGGACTACGATGTCGATGCGACGTTTATTGCGCCCATGGTTATGCACGGTCCGGCCCTGGAGGTGCTGGACTACCAACTCTACAAATGGCCCGGTCACGGGATCAAGGAGGAGCA
>JBEKXG010000302.1:0-6300 GCA_049512295.1 Syntrophobacteraceae bacterium | reverse complement strand
GTGGTCGATTTGAGCCAGGTCAAGGAACTGCGCGGGGTACGCGATGTCGATGGAGGGATCGAGATAGGGGCCATGACGACCTTGACCGAGGTGGTACGCCATTCGGCCGTACGGGAGAGGTTTACCATCTTGTCCCTGGCCGCAGAATCGGCAGCCTCCCCCCAGATCCGCAACCAGGGAACGATCGGCGGCAATGTGTCCCAGGACGCCCGTTGCTGGTATTACCGCGATGGCTGGACGTGCTACCGCGCCGGCGGCAACACGTGCTACGCCGACACGCCGACCGGCATGAACCGGGAGCACGCCATTTTCGATGCTGACCGCTGCGTCGCGGTCAATCCGTCGGACACGGCCCCGGCTCTTGTCGCCCTTGAGGCGCAGATGGTCATCCGCGACGCGCGGGGGACGCACGAGGTTAAGGCCCAGGACTATTTCATCGGCCCGGGCTTCGACATCACCCGAATGACCGTGCTTGGCCCGGGCGACCTACTGACCGCCATCCGGGTCCCGGCGACCTGGGCCGGCGCGCGTTTCTTTTTCGAAAAGGTCCGGGACCGCCAGGTGTGGGATTTCCCGTTGGTCAACATCGCGTCCGCAACGGTGTTCTCCGGCGACCGGATTGACCGCATGCGCCTGGTCGTCAATGCCGTGGCGGCGCATCCCGTACGCCTGACCCGGGTGGAAGACGCGGTCCGTGGCAAACCCCAAAACGAAACGACCGCCGACATGGCCGGAACGCTTGCGATCGCGGGCGCTCAGCCGCTTACGCACAATGGCTACAAGGTGACGCTCGTGCGGAATCTGGTAAAACGAGCCATTCGCGGCAAGGAGGAACCATGGGCGTAATTACGTGGGCCCAAAATCCGTGGGGCCAGGACGTCCCCGTCCATATCGCCTGGTATTTGCTGTGGGTGTCGCTGTTTGCCGGGCTGGCCTTCCTGGTTGTTCATGCCATATGGGTTCGCTGCCGCCCCGAGCCTGAGGCCCTGCCGGAAGCCATCCCAGCGGAAATGGCGTCCTGCATACCGGAAAACGTGCCGCGGCACTCCCTGCCAGCCAGGATATTCCATTGGGTCATGGCTGCCGCCATGCTGACGCTGCTTGTTTCGGCCTTCCTTCCGAAGGTCGGCCTGCGGTTTCCCTGGGTGAATCTCCATTGGACCGCCGGCGTCGTTTTGACCCTTTCCATTGTCTTCCACATCGTCCATACCGTCTTCTTTATGGACTTCCGGTCGATCTGGCCCGGCAGGGCGGACCTGGAAAACGCCTGGCACGGCAGCCTGCGCGCCTTTGGCAGCATTGGCCCGGCTCCGCTGAAACCGGGGAAATACCCGCTTGGCAACAAGCTGTACCATCTCGCCATCATGGTCAGCGGATTGTGTATGGTGACCACCGGCGTGCTCATGATGTCCGGGGTGCGCACGCCGTTTTTCACGCGCAACCCTTACCTGTTTGACGACATGACCCGGGGTATGGTGTACCTGCTGCACGGGTTTGCCGGTGTGGGATTGATCGCGCTCGTGACGATCCATGTGTACTTCGCGCTGCGGCCCGAGAAGCTGCCGATCACGAAGGCCATGGTATTTGGCATGATGAGCCGCGAGTATTTTCTCAAACACCACGATCCACGGCAGTTGGCCTGCGACACGCAAGCGTCGCACTAAGCAAAAGGGAACAACATGACGACGATGCTCAAGGATATTGTCGATCGCTGCGACGCGATAGAAGAATGCTATGAGTTCATGCTAGCTTACGCAGCCCAGGGCCTTCCGGGTGACCAGGGCGGCCGGTCGGGGACACAGCTTCGAGAATTGTTGTCTCGCGCCGTCCAGGCGGCGTCAGGCTTGGCGGGGGTCTATGCCGGGATAGTACGGGAACTGCGGCTTGAGCCGGCCGAACGATACCGGGCATTTCTGACGGTGTTGGAGCGGGATGCCGCGAACGCACTTGCTGCTGTCGAACTGGTGCTTGCTCAACCAAGGCTCAGCTCCCAGTTGATTGATAATCTTAACGCATCCATACATCTTCGTACGCTGCTAACGGACATATTTTTGATCGACGAGCTTGTGAAGCTCCAGTGTCCGCCTCTCCTCATTGCATGCCAATGACTGACGGATCATATCCCGCATCAAGGTTGCCACCCGAAAATCGATACACTCACAGTACTGGGCTGGGGAGCCCCGGTGGCCAGAAAAATGATCATCACATACTGTCCGGGAATGTCATACACCCTGGTGACTGAAGCTGTAGCGGAAGAACCGGGGGTTAGTTGAAAGCTGTCCAGGGTAGCGAGAGGGTTCTTCTTAGCGTCTGTTATCAGGACAGTCACACCGGTTGTTGGCCCCGAATTCAGGGACGCATTGAGTCTGAGTTCCGAGTACGCGGCAACCGGGACCGGCCCCAAAGATAGCTGGAATTCACCCGGGATCCATTGGACATATTGTAGTGGAACTTGCGACTTGTTGTAGACCAGCGCCGTGGTGCCGGCCATAGCCACTGGAATGGCGCAACAGAGAAGGAACAGGATGAAAATGCAAAGTGATAATTTGCTTCTCCCGGAGAGCTTTGCAGCCATCGTACCCATATTTTCCCCCTTCGCCGTCATCGAGCCATTCGGTTTAGTGATCCCGCTGGTCAGGATCACACGGACTGGAACTGTGAAGCGATGTACAAAATGGAGTTGCATTCAAAATGGTCACAAGGCGGCGAGAAGGAGGCGACGCAGGCGCACACCACAGCACGTCGAGGAGCCGGCGACGAAGCCAACACAGTGAGCGTTTGAATGCGTATTAATTATCCTATGCTCGAATCAGCTACACAAGTGATTTGTCGAGGCAGCATCGGAAAAATTCCACACCTCGCGGATCGTGGAGTTATCAGAACGTGAGACAGGCGTACGCCGACCTTGGTTCTTATCACAAGGAGATTACACAAAGGTTAGATTCCAACTGGAATTATATAGTGGTAAATTCGTAGTCCGCGTTCCCCCCCGAAGTACATCGCAAGCTGGCAGTCCAGGCTGCAGAAGCCGGGGTGAGCTTGAACCGGCTGGCCGGTTCAAAGCTGGCTCGGTAAGTCTCCGGCATTTTGCCTCCGATTTCCGTTGGACATCCATGGCCGCCGTGATGTAAACCAATGGCGTTTAATTCAATCAAAGAATCAGCCGGATTTAAGAGGGAGGTTCAATGGAAAGGACGCTTTCGATAATCAAGCCCGATGCGGTAGGCAAGGGGCTGACAGGGGAGATCGTGAGGCGCTTGGAGCAGGCCGGTATAAGGATTTGCGCCATGAAGATGGTCCGGCTCACCCTGGATCAGGCCGGGATGTTTTACGCAGTGCACAGGGAGCGGCCGTTTTACGGCTCGCTCACCGAGTTCATGACATCGGGCCCGATCGTTGCGATGGTGCTCGAGGGTGAAAACGTCATCCGGAGGTACCGGGAACTGATGGGGGCCACCAACCCGAAAGATGCCGCACCGGGTACGATCAGGCACGACTTTGCGAGCGATGTCGAAAAAAACGTCGTCCATGGTTCCGACGGCCCTGAGACGGCGGCTCAGGAAATAAAGTTTTTCTTCAACGATCTCGAAATCCAGCACCATTCAGGCTAGGGACACGGAAAGAGAGGTTTTAAGATGAGAGGCCGGCGTCAAAGATGGAGACTTGGATCTATTGCGGCCGTGGTGGGACTTCTTTTTGGGGTCTGCGGCTGCGCTTCAGTGCAAACGGCCGGTACAGCGTCGCAGCCTGGCGCCGCCCAGGTCCAGGAAAGCCGTCAGGGGGCTGCCCCGGCAGGCGTTTCCGCCGTGTTTGTAAACGCTCCTTACATCCCTGCGCCAAACAGCATCGACCTGTGCGGCGAGCCGGTCCCCCTTAACAGGCAGGATGTATATGAGCGCTTCGACAAGGAATTCACGCTGGTCGTCTATAATCATGCCCAGGTCTATCTCTGGCTCAAAAGGATGGAGCGTTATTTTCCGGTAATCGAGGAGCGGCTTCGCTACTACAGTTTGCCTGAAGATTTGAAGTACGTGGCCATTGTGGAAAGCGACCTGCTTCCGAACGCGTGCTCTCCCAAGGGAGCGGCCGGGCCGTGGCAGTTCATGCCGAGCACGGGATCGGCTTACGGGCTGGACCAAAGAGGATCTGTCGATAAAAGGTATGACTTCGAACGCTCGACAGACAGTGCATTCCTTCTCTTAAAAGACCTCCATAAGAAATACAACAGTTGGTCTCTGGCCATTGCGGCCTATAACTGCGGGGATAGGCGCATTCTTGAGGAATCCCGCACCCAAGGCGTACGGGACTATTATGATATGAGGCTTCCGCAGGAAACCGAGCGCTACGTCTTTCGAATTCTTGCGGTAAAGGCGGTGCTGAGCAATCCGAACCAGTACGGCTACGACCTGCCCAAAGGGTGGGGGTACCAGGAATTGCGGCTGGACCGGGTGAACGTGTCGCTGTCCAGGCCGGTGCCGATTCAGACGATAGCCGCCGCGGCAGGAACGACATACCGGGAAATCAAGCGTCTCAACCCGGTCTTCCGGTCGGACGATATCCCGGCCGGCAATCATGAAATCAAGCTGCCGATGGGGGCGGGCAAGGTATTCGAACAGAACTTCAGGTCCGGGAACGCTGCCCCTGGCGGGGCTGCAAGCACAGAAAGCCCGTCGGCGCAGAGGCAGGATGCGCCGGTTCCCGCCGCCCCGGCCGTGACGGCCGCGCCTGCGGCAAAGGCGGAGTCTGCCGGACCGCAGCACAAAACCAGGGGGAAGGTCTATGTGGTCAGGAAGGGGGACAGTCTCTCGGCCATTGCCCGGCATTACGACATAAGCACAAAGGAGTTGAAAGCAGCCAATAAGCTGAGATCGGACGACCTGACGCCGGGACAGAAATTGCGGATTCCTTGAGCCTGAAGCAACCTCGCATGAATGGCGCCGGGCGGGGCCCTTTCATTTCTTCCGGCTGGTGGGCGGCGGCCCATTCAGCAGTATTTAGATATGAGGGGAACAGGATGAGAAGAACGGGCTTTCTCTATGACGAAAGATTCCTGCTGCACAAAACCGGGCCGGGGCACCCGGAAGCTCCCGAGAGGCTGATAGTGATCCATCGCGCCCTTGAGGAGGCGGGCCTTCTGCCCAAACTCATCCACATTCAAGCTGTTCCCTCCAAAATGAAATGGATCGAGACGGTCCATGCGCCCCGGTACATATACAGGTTCGAGGAAGCCTGCATGCTGGATCTGGGCGAACTGGACGGCGCCGACAACCAGATATGCCCGCAAACCTACGAGACGGCCCTGCTCGCTGTCGGCGGCATTCTCAACTCAGTCGATATGCTTATGGAGGGTAAGATCGATAACGCCTTCTGCGCGGTGCGTCCGCCTGGCCACCACGCCGAAACTAATAAGGCGCTCGGCTTCTGCTTTTTCAATAATGTGGCGATCGCGGCCAAGTATCTGCAAACCCAGTGGAACGTCGCGCGAATCGGAATCGTCGATTTCGACGTTCACCATGGTAACGGAACGCAGCACATATTCGAGGAGGACCCGAACGTCTTCTACTATTCGATCCACGAACATCCATCATTCGCATATCCGGGCACGGGTCGCGAATTCGAAAAGGGTTCAGGCCCCGGCCTGGGAGCGACCCTGAATTCTACTGTGCTTCCCGGGCAGGGGGATGAAGAATACAAGCGCAAGATGGCGCGTGGCCTGATTCCAGCCTTCGAGGAATTCATGCCCGATGTGATCCTGGTTTCTGCGGGTTTTGACGCGCACGCCGCAGACGACATGTCTGACATCAAGCTCTCGACCGAATGTTTTTCCTGGATGATGAAATTAATTTTTCGAATGGCCGACCAGCATTCTGACGGCCGGCTGATTTCCGTTCTCGAAGGAGGGTATTCGCTCGAAGTGCTTCCGGAATTGATTAGAAACCATGTTCAAATACTTCTGGACCTATAGCAATCAGACTTAATTTGAAAGGGGGCCGCATGTTCATTGACAAATCCATGACCAGGGATGTCCTCACGGTTAGCCCGGAGGAAGGAATACTTGCCGCGCAGACCCTGATGGCCCAGAACCGGATCAGGCACCTGCCTGTCGTTGTCGAAAATGACATCCTGGTCGGGATTGTCACCGACCGGGACATAAGAAGCGCCATGCCTTCGACGGTCCTGTCCGAACCTGAGAAAGCGGCCGAGGAAAAACGGCTCGCCGATTTGAAGGTCAAAGACATAATGACCCCCAACCCTATAACTGTCTCCCCCACCGAGACGCTCGAAGACGCGATCATTCTG
>JBEKXG010000301.1:0-6307 GCA_049512295.1 Syntrophobacteraceae bacterium | reverse complement strand
CCTCGGAATGACAATTCGACAGGAAACGGCTTTGCCTACTATGATCTCTATCGGGCGGCCGAGCTTGCCCAAAACATGCGCGAGCAAGGAAGGGGCGCCGCCGCCAGGCAGCTTGTCCTCGAGATGGAACCGGATGAACTCGGGAAGATCAACATCAAAGTCGGCGCCAGAAAAGATCAAATCTCCGTTGAGGCGTTGACGCAAAGCGAGCCCGCAAGACAGGCCCTGATGAGGCATTCACCAGAGCTTCGCCAGGACCTGCAGGACCAGGGGCTTGTACTCGAAAGATTCATGGTTGACGTGAATAGCGAAAAATCCGGCGGAGGAAATCACCAGGAAGGCAACAATGCTGGAGGTAAAACCACGCCGCCCTCCAAAACAGCAAAAGTCGGCAGTGTCCAGGCTTCGGGCAGACCAGTCTACATCAGGAAAACGGATGGCCGGTCGAAAATAAGCATTTTTGCATGAGGACGAATAGTTGAACCACGGATTGACACAGAGTTCCAGAAACTGATCTCTTGTCTCTTGATACTGTAAAAAAACATCCAAACTCCACTCTCCCTTCCTACCGGGTCAGGAGAGATTTTTCCCCTCTTTTGCAAGCCGCATTCATCTCAGGACAAAAAATGTCCAAACTTCTCGATACCGGATAATCAAACCGTTGGCGTGACCACACCCTCGTGGAGCGTGGAAATCTTCACGCTCCGCCAGGTGCTCCTTCGTCCGTGGTTCAAAATGGAGAAGGCGGCCGAAGCCGCCTTCCTGGTCCTGCGTCCTGTTTTTCCAGATAACCGCCCTGTCACTATTTTACGAAGTTTTCAGGTTCACCACAGTCTGGAGCAGGTCGTTGCCGGTTTGGACGGATTTGGAGTTTGCCTGGTAGTCGGCCTGGTAGGTGATCAGGTCTACCATCTGCGTGGTCAGGTCCACGTTTGAACCTTCCAGCGTTCCGGATGTTATCGGGCCTGCCTGGCCGGACCCTGCCGTTCCCAGTATAGCGGCCCCGGCGCTGGAGCCCGGAGTGTACATATTTTGCCCGTCCCGTATGAGACCGTTGGGGTTCGGGAAGGTGGTTACCCCGATTTGGCCGATTGTCGTTACTGTGCCGCTTGCAGCGGTCCCGGTAACATTGCCGAACTTGTCGATGGCATATGAGGAGTATACCGGGGTAGCGGGCTTTGCTTCAATTTGAATGGGCGTCTTTCCGTCGGATTCGAGCACCTGGTTACCATGCATATCCTCGAGATATCCGTCCGCACCGAGCTGGAACGATCCATCACGGGTGTAATAATCAGTCTTGGTGGTGGGATCCTGTACGCAGAAAAATCCATTACCCTGGATCATCAAATTGGACCAGGTGCCGGTCTGTATTTGGCCGCCGGTCCCGAAATCCGACGTAACGCCCAGCACCATCGAGCCTACGCCCTGCGCCGTAGAATGGACGTTTGTAGTTGGCAGAAATCCGCTCACAAGATCGCCGAAGTCTAACGTATTCGATTTATATGCGGTGGTATTCGCATTGGCGATGTTGTCGCTTATGACCGACAGGGCGCTGCTGAAGGTATCCAGACCTGAAATCGCTGTGTACATCATGTTGTTTGACATTTGCTTCTCCTTTTCCGGCTCGTAGATAAATAAATTTGATTCTTGTTTTCAATGCCTCTATTGGGTTGGGTGTCATACGGAGCGGATCACATATCCCGCTCTGCAGATTTCACTCTGTTCAACTCGTGCTCGGACTGGTTACTCCAACCACGTTCGATACCGGAACCTGGAGTCCGTTGGGTCCCGTGAGAAGATATGTCGGGGGGTTGGTTTTAAGGTTACACGAATAAACCTGCCCCTGGACGGTGGTTTGAACGGTTGTAGCAGTTCCATCGGATGCAGTTGCGGTTACCTTGCACGTGTAGGCGCCGTCAGCCACCGTATTGCCGCTCGAGTCCTTCCCCGTCCATGGCACGCTGTAACTGCCTGCGCTCTGAGAGCCGGGGTTCCCTGTATAGATTGTATTACCATTGGCGTCCTGTATGGTGAAACTGACCGTAGCGGGCGCTGCGAGCGTGTAGTTGAGCGTGGTGGGGCTGCCTGAACTGACGTTGCTTTGGCTCGTTTGGGCTGTAACCTGCTTTCCGACCAACGATGTTATCTGTCCGTAGTCTACGCCGGCAGAAGATTGCTGAATGCTGTTCAACGACGTCGTCGCCTGCGATAACTGTTCTACGGTAGTAAACTGCGCGAGTTGCGAGGCCAGTTCGTAGGACTGCATCGGATTGGTCGGGTCCTGGTTCTGCAACTGGGCACAAAACATCGTCAGGAAGGAGTTCATGTTCATGGAGCTTGCTGCGGCTGAGCCCGAATTCGCATTCGTGGTGGGGATGAACGCGGAACCGATGCCATACATCGGCTGAACGGTGGTTGTTGTCGTTGTCGCCATTATGATCTCCTCCGAAGTATAAATTCACAGCCCTGGTTCGAATTAGGCGCCCAGTTAATGAGCAATAGTGATACCAGCGGGGAATTCTTTTAAAATTGTAGTTAATTCTATATGTTATGTTCTGTGCGTTTTCCGTCAGGGATGAAAACTCGGGAATTTTTTTCTCCCTGACCGTGCACATTTTTCCGGATTGAAACGATGAGGTATTTGGGAGGTGAGGAATTAATTTCCGAATCCCTGAATTGACAATGTCAAAAGCTTGACCCGAATTCCTTACAGCGACACAAAACTGATCCAAATCCTCCGCGTCAGCCCCTGCCACTCTCTGGTCTATATCCTGAGAGTGAGAAATTGTGCGGACCCCCTGATCCATGGCTTTGTGCACATCCTGCGCGCCAAAAACCCGGCTCCCGGGGTTTTGTCTCGTGCTCTCAAATCCACGCGGTTGCTCTTGTTTTCAGTTCTGGCATGCTCATTGCTCATCCGGTCTGTCCGGGAGCAAATAACGTCCAGATGCGATTTTGCCGCATATATAGGAAGGATATGGAAGAATGCCCCCTGAAGAAGAGCAGAAGGAAGTCGAGGAGAAACCCAAATCAAAGAAACTCCTGATCATTCTGCCCCTTTTAGTCGTGCTGCTGGGCGGAGGAGCAGCTGGAGCCTACTTCAAATTTGTCAGGGCGCCCGATGAGGGCACGTTGGAAAAAAAGCAGGAAGAAAGCAACGTTTACCATGAAATGGATACCTTCATGGTCAATCTGGCCGACCAGGGCGGGAAACGTTTTCTGAAGGCCACGATCAAGATCAGGGTAAGTTCGCCCCAAGTGGCGGAAGAATGCAAGCTGCGCAGCTTCGAAATGAGGGACCTCGTCCTGATGCTGCTCAGCAGCAAGGAATCTGAGGAGGTTATCAGACCGGAAGACAAGCTGATTTTGAAGAAACAGATAATGGAGGCCCTTAACCGCGCCTTGCGAAAAGGGCAGACCCTGGATGTATATTTCACCGAGTTTCTGCTTCAGTGAAGGCGGTCAGTTCATATTATGGAAAAGATACTTTCCCAGGATGAAGTCGATGCCCTGCTGAAGGGACTATCCGACGGCGATATCGAAACCACCAAGGAAAGCGCCCCTGCACAGGAGAACGTTCGTTCGTTCGATCTGGCAAATCAGGACAGGATCGTACGCGGGCGGATGCCTACACTTGATATCATTAACGACAGATTCGCCAAAATCCACCGCATTTCACTTTCAGGGTCACTGCGGCGTATGCTGGACATAAATGTGTGTCAGGCCGAGATGATCAAGTTCGGCGAATTCATCCGGACACTGCCGGTCCCGACCAGCCTCCATATTCTAAAGATGGACCCGCTCAGGGGGCACGTCCTGTTCATGATAGAAAGCCGCCTCATCTTCAACCTGGTCGACTGTTTCTTTGGAGGTACCGGCAAGGGCAGCTACAAGATAGAGGGCCGTGATTTTACCTCGATCGAATACCGTGTGATAAATAAAGTGGTAAAACAGGTCCTTCGGGACCTCGAGCAGGCCTGGCAGCCGATTACGGCCGTTTCGTTCGGGTTCGTCAGATCGGAGGTAAATCCCCAGTTTGCAACCATCATTCCTCCGACCGACGTTGTCATAGTGGTGCGGTACGAACTGGAAATGGACCGCATGATGGGAAGAATGGCCCTCGTGCTCCCATACTCCACGATCGAACCAATCAGGTCGAAGCTCTATGCGAGCTTCCAGAGCGACCAACTCGAAGTTGACGCCGAATGGATATTGCGCCTCAGAAAACTCCTTCACGACGTGCCGGTCGGACTCGCGGTCGAACTGGGCAATACCTCGCTGAAGGGCTCGGAACTGATGAACATTGAAATCGGCGACATCATAATGCTCGATAACGACGTCAACAGACCGCTTCTTGCGAAAGTGGAAGGAGTGCCGAAATTGAGGGTGACTCCTGGAATCTACCGTGGGAACCTGGCTTTCCAGGTACACAGCGATATAGATAACGAATAACGGCGAGTAGCAGGCCGGGTTGTTTCTTCAAATGGGAAGGTGAAACAAATGGAAAATGAACAAGCTCAATTTCCCAAGCTGGAAAAGGGCCATGGACAAAAGAGCATCAAGGACCTGGATTTCCTGCTGGACATCCCCCTTGAAATCTCGGTTGAACTTGGCCGCACCAAGATTCTTGTCAATGATCTGCTCCAGCTCGGCCAGGGTTCTGTTATCGAACTGACCAAGCTGGCCGGAGAGCCCCTTGAGATCCTGATAAACCAGAAGCTCATAGCACGGGGTGAAGCAGTCGTGGTGAACGAGAAATTCGGGGTGAGGATAACTGACATAATCAGTCCGATGGAGCGCGTAAAGCAGTTGGCATAATTTGTTTCAGTTAGCTGAAAGCTCACTGGATGGAATCAGGATTGCAGTTATTGAAGACGGCGGGCGCCCTGGCGCTGGTCCTGGGCTTTTTGTTCGCCTTAATCTACATCCTCAGGCGGTGGGGAGGTCTGGCAAAAAGACCTGCCTCGCAATCCATGATCGAGATTTTGTCTAAACAGTCATTCGGACCGCGCCATCACCTGATCCTGGTCAAAGTGGCGGGGGAGCGAGAAGTTCTGGTCGGCGTTTCACCCCAGAACATGAGCCTTCTGTCCGTAACCTCGCAGGCCATGCCCGGCAAAAACGCTTGTGACGATATGATCGAGAATATATGAACAGCCTCGACGAAAACAAAAATCAGCGACTCCGGCTCCAGCAGGCGATTCTTGCCATCTTTTGCCTTATTGCTCTTGTCTTCATCTGTCACCCGGTTCCCTCTCTTGCGGTTGGAATCGATCTTCCCGCCGTCAATTTCAACCTGGATGACGCCAAAGGGCCACAGCAGATATCGGGCGCGCTCCAGATAGTTTTCCTTTTGACAGTCCTGTCACTTGCTCCAGCGGTTCTCATTTTGATGACAAGCTTTACCCGTTTCGCAATCGTATTTTCTTTTCTGAGGTACGCGCTCGGAACGCAGCAATCGCCTCCTAACCAGGTCATAATCGGTCTGGCCCTATTCCTCACTTTTTTCATAATGCAGCCGGTATGGCAGAGAATACACCAGGAAGCGATAGTGCCATACGAGCAGCACAGGATTACGGGCGAAGAACTTGTTAACCGCGGCGCGGCGCCCCTCAAGGAATTCATGCTCAAGCACACTCATAAGGCAGACCTTGCCCTGTTCGTTTCGATGTCGCAAAAGGAAAAACCGCAGAACGCCGAATCTCTTCCGATTTCGACCGTAATTCCGGCTTTCGTGATAAGCGAGCTGAAAACGGCCTTCCAGATCGGGTTTATGCTATATATTCCTTTCATAATACTTGATATGGTCGTGGCCAGCATTCTTCTTTCCATGGGCATGATGATGCTTCCGCCGGTAATGATCTCACTGCCGTTCAAACTCATGCTTTTCATTCTGGTGGACGGTTGGAACCTGCTGATTGGATCGCTCGTAAAGAGTTTTCAGTGAAAAAAGATTTGCGGAGTGGGTGATCAGTCGGACCGTTTCGCCTGTTTACCTGCAATCAAGGATTAAACAGACATGAACTACGAGTTTATCATCGCATTCGGCAGGCAGGCCATCGAGACAATGCTGCTCGTAAGCCTGCCCGTGCTTGGCCTCAGCATGACCATCGGGCTGATAATCAGCGTATTCCAGTCGGTCACCCAGATCCAGGAAATGACGATAACTTTCGTGCCGAAGATCGTCATCACCTTTCTGGCGCTGATCGTCTTCGGTTCCTGGATGCTTGGGAAGCTGGCGGGATTTTTGCGCGAGGTTATCCTGAGCATTCCGAACCTTGTGGGATGACCCCTGGTGTTGTCTTTT
>JBEKXG010000300.1:0-11073 GCA_049512295.1 Syntrophobacteraceae bacterium | reverse complement strand
GTGTCCAGGGACGGCTATTACTAAACCGTAATTGAAAAGGGAATGAAATTCAGAATTGAGCCTTCCCGGCCGAAATTCCCGCATTCAAACCTAAGTCCATATTCCAATCAAACGCTTACTGCATAACTCCCAGGGAGATTTTCCCAAAGTCAATGAGCAGCTTGGCATCGTGCTTGCTCTTACCAAATGCGGCACCATTAGCTGACACCATACCATAAAAGGCAAACTGCGTGAAAGCGCAGGACGCAAAGTCACTGGCCTAAGTCTTGGGATACCGGGATATGGTCGCAGGACCGCTGGGCGGATGCAGCACCTCTTCAGGACGCTGAATTTGCCGGGCAACCCGCCTGAGGGGGACAAGATGAGAAACCGCGTTGGATACCTGCTAAAGATACTGTCAGTTTCACTGTTTCTCCTTCTTTATTCTTCTCCCGATGCCTCAGCCGCGCAAGCCCAGTTAGCATGGAATCAGTCGACTGTTCCTTCCATAATTGGATATAAAGTATACTACGGGACTCACAGCAGGAATTACCCCTTCGTGATTGATGCCGGCGCCAACCTCAGCTATACGGTTACCGGGCTTTCCGGATCACTGGCCTACTATTTCGCCGTTACAGCATATACCAAAGATACCGAAAGTGGTTTTTCACAAGAGTTGATCTGTTATTTGATTACAGCCGCAACATCCCCAAGCGGACAGATTACGCCGGCCGGCACCACTGCTTTGACCCGTGGGGGTTCACAGACATATTCGATAGTCCCCAATCCAGGGTATAAGATTTCCGATGTTTTACTTGACGGCGTGTCGATTGGTCCGGTTTCACAGTACACATTTTCTAATTTGAGTGCCTGCCACACCATTGCTGCCAATTTTACTTCTCTGGCGGCGAATTACACTATTTCCGCAAGTACTCAGGGCAGCGGTTCGATTTCCCCATCAGGGACGGTGAGTATATCTCCAGGAACGAGCCGGACGTTCACAATAACCCCGGCCGCCAATTACAAAATCTCGGATGTCAAGGTCGATAACGCCTCGGTAGGAGCGCTCTCAAGCTATACCTTCACAAAGGTAGCGGCTAATCATACCATCGCGGCCACTTTTTCGCCCATCTCCACCTGCACCATATCGGCAACTGTCCAGGGCAGCGGATCTATTTCCCCATCAGGAACGGTGAGTGTGCCTTCAGGAACAAGCCGGACGTTCACGATAACCCCGGCCGCCAATTACAAAATCTCGAATGTCAAGGTCGATAACGCCTTACTGGGAGCGCTCTCAAGCTATACATTCACAAACGTAGCGGCTAACCATACCATCGCGGCCACTTTTTCGCCCATCCCCACCTACACCATATCTGCAACTGTCCAGGGCAGCGGATCTATTTCCCCATCAGGGACGGTGAGTGTACCTTCAGGAACGAGCCGGACGTTGGCGATAACCCCTGCCAGTAATTATAAAATCTCCGCAGTCAAGGTCGACGGGAGATCAATTGGCGCGGTTTCAAGCTATACCTTCACGAATGTAACAGCTAATCATAACATTGCGGCTGCTTTTGCGCCCATCAAATACACAATTTCGGCGTCCGTCCAGGGTGCCGGGTCGATTACTCCACCAGGGACCAAAAGTGTTCTTGCAGGGACAGACAGTGCGTATACGATAACCCCGGCCCCCTATTACAAACTTTCAGATGTGCTGGTTGACGGGAAATCATACGGCGCGGTTTCCGGCAAGACATCGACCGGCGCGGTTACTTATTCTTTTAAGAACGTGGGTGGTGATCACACAATTCACGCCATCTTCTTCATGATTCCTCCGCCGGTTGCGGATGCCGGACCGGACCAGGACGTAAAGAGCGGCTCTAAAGTAACACTGAGTGGCTCCAATTCGACTGATTCTTTGAGTGGAATCGCTTCCTACAAATGGACTCAGACGTTCGGGCCTCCCGTAAAACTATCAAACCCCTCGGCGCCGGGATGTAGTTTTGCGGCCCCCAACATTGCGAGTGGACGAATGCTTGCGTTTAATCTGGCGGTCACCAATAAAGCAGGCATTACAAAAAGCTCTTCCTGCCTCGTAAACGTGAGTGCAACCGATAGAGCTCCCTCAGCAAATGCCGGTGCCGATCAGACTGTTTATCCCTATACCAATGTGACCCTGGATGGATCCGGATCCTTTGACCCGGATGGCAGCATAGCGACATACAGATGGGTTCAAATTAAGGGGCCGCACGTTGAAATCTCCAATGTCAATACCACTCATGCTTCATTTGTCGCTCCGAATCCCGGCCCTCTTGGCGCCTCCCTGGTCTTCAGTCTCCAGGTGACCGATCATTTCGGATTGACAACGAGGGACCAGTGTACAGTAAATGTGGTAAATGCGGATCAGCCGCCCGTTGCCGATGCAGGCCCCGACCAGACTGCTGCAGCATTGTCCTCTGTTACGCTCGATGCCTCCGGCTCGTATGATCCAGTGAACTCGACCGAATCATATCGATGGAAGCAAATCCGCGGTGTACCGGTTACTCTTTCCGATCCAACGGCAAAAAACCCGCTTTTTATCGCGCCGGCCGACACAAACGCTCAAAGTGCCAACCTTCTGTTCCTGCTCACCGTTACGGACGCTCAGGACGGGCTGAGCGCAACAGCCAAGTGTGCTGTAGCAGTTAAACTTCAATAAAACCGGGGTGCAGGGCAAGTCTCATGAGACACTCTTCTTTCATTCTTTTCGGATAATCTTTCGTTTTTCAAAAATCCCTGATGTCCATTCCAGCAACAGGGCATCAATCAGCGTCGAAATTCTTTACACATCCACGAAGCGGCCAAAGGCACGTGGATTCAGGTTCTCAAGATATACGCACCTCAGTGCGTGTCGGAAGATTTTACAGATTCCAACGCATCTCCCTACCTGCTGAATCTCTAAGTATCCGATAAAGCACTAATAAGAATATTTTGCACGATCTTTGCTTGTCATTGGTTCCGGTTTCCAAAAAAAACTCAACACCTTTTCATAATTCGCCGATTGTCTGATCGAAGGTCCCACGGTGGACCGGAGCAGCATTTGAGTTCCACCCTTATGGTTTCATTTTCAGAAGGGGTTAGCGTGAGGTCAGGTTTTTGTGCCGCGACGCTTTTCTTCCTATGCATGGATTTGTTAACCGCATTGGCCCATCCATCGGACAGCGTTGTTCTGATTTCCGGCAATGTTGGGTCCACCGGACATGTAGGGGCCCATCAGTCCAATGTTCTGCGACAACGGTCGGCGTTCGTAAATGCCGATGCACTTTTCGACGCGCAAAGGGTGCGATCCATTGAGATCCAATTGTTCAATGATGTCATGCTGATTGCTTCACAAACAAAGGTGCAGAGGGGCCGCAACGGCGCTCTACTGTGGACCGGCAAACTCGCCGGCGTGAAAAAGGGGCAAATCGTTCTGGTCGTCCAAAACCGGAAGGTGTACGCCTCTATTTATCTGCCCTCGACTACTTTTCAGATCCGCCCAATGGAAGGCGGGATACACCTCATTCGCGAACTTAAAGCCGTCTCCGCATTTTCTAATGACAGGTCTGCGATCGTGCTGTCCGACGAGAGGAAGATTATCGAACTGGTAAACCTGGAAAGAGGGACAGAGGGGCTTCCAACCCTTCAATATAATGACAGACTCGCGGCAACGGCGCGAGGTCACGCCCTGGATATGGCCCTGCGCGATTATAGCAGTCATGACCGGCGTGACGGGCGCAAGTTTTATGAGTGTGTCTTCGAAAGTGGATACCCGATCTCGAAGTGCGGCGAAAATATTGCGGTCGGGTTAGCTACCCCTGAGGAAGCCTTCGAAGGCCTCATCAGCAGTCCCGGACATCGGGCCAACATCATGGACTCCGACTTTACGCAGATGGGGGTAGGTCACGTCGTTAGCCCGACCAGTGCATTTCACCACTTTTGGACACAGGATTTTGGTGCCGGCGACAAACCTGAATGGTCGGGTCCGAAGTTGGGTGCTGCACATTCATCCATGGGATTATCCGTCTCAGTTGCCCGGGTGTTTTCGATGCATGATGCTCAAGGTATTCTCGTGCCATGCTATCGAACCATTCCCTCCCGAGACTGATCTGCGCCCCGGCTGGTGGGAAGGCCGACGCCTTTCATCGGTTCCTCGGGTGTGAGGTGGGCACATAAAGGACTGCGGCCGATATTGGTTGTTAGATGCGGGTTTCGTAATTATCCGGGAATGTTCAGCAAAAGAACTCGGGAAAGGGCTTTTTCTTGTCTGAATTCTTGTTTTGGAGTGATTGCTTTATAAGAGATTTATATCGTTATCTTTTCATTAAGATTAGGTACTCCCTACCCCCTGTTCCTACCATCCTAAATCCCCCTTTAACTTTCCGTAACCATCCTCTAATATGGACCTGCATGATTATTTCGGGTATAGTTTTTGCCCAATCCGGCCGATTTTATCGTCTAGTCGCCAATGTAACCGAGTTGGCGGAGCTATATCGAGACCCTCCCACCCATGAACACCACTGTGAATACACCTGCTAAGCCCAAATATGCGGTGATTTTTTTTGCATCAATCGTGGCCGGTTTTCTATTCCTGCCAGGGTGCTGGGCGTATTCCGGGAAAATTGTGGACGTTCCGGAAGGAGATGTGTTGATGGTCTCTTCGGCCGGTTCTGTGCAAAAAGTTCGCCTTTACGGCATTGCCTGCCCGGTCTTCGGACAGCCGTTTCACGATAAGGCTCGATACCTGGCGAATTTTTTGTCGTTTCAGAAGAATGTGGAGATCACCCCTGTCTTCAAGGATGCCGATGCGGTTGAGAATGCTCTCGTGCGCATCGAAGGGGTCGCGGACTATCTCAACACCCAGCTCATCGGGTATGGGCTCGCCTGGGTGAAGCCTTGCGAACTCAAGTCTCGTCTATGTGAGCAATGGAAAAAGCTCGAGGAACTGGCCCAAATGAACTTCATCGGACTCTGGGCTCAACCGCCTGCAATTCAGCCATGGGAGTGGAAGAAGGCTGAGCGGATGCAAATATACGAGCAAAGCATGGAGTCATCGAAGCAGCGGAAATAGATTTTCAACTCACCATCACCAGCCCTTCCTTTATTTGTTTGAAGAATATGCGCATTGTTCCTATAATGACGCCGCTTATCCGGAACCGATCTGAACAGGAATTATACAGAACTGGCGGATGAAATGAAACCAAGAGTCTTTATCCTTTTTGTCCTCTCATTTGCGCTGTATGGTTGTGGACCTTTCAGCAAGAACGCGGTAACAGTCGGGGCGCCGGGGACGCTTTTGCCACCCGTGCCACAGGAATACCGGATCGCTGTCGGTGACAAGATTAACGTCAAGTTGTTTTATAATCCGGACCTCAACCAGGAGGTGACGGTACGGCCGGACGGAAAAATTTCATTGCTGCTCGTGCACGAGATAAATGCGGCCGGCCTCACTTCGTCCGAATTGACCGAGCAACTCACCCAGAGTTATGCTAAGCATCTTCAGCAACCTGAGATTGCCGTAATAGTGCAATCGTTTGCGGGCCAGAGGGTATTTGTGGGCGGTGAAGTCGGGCAGCCCGGCGTCAAGGACCTCGTTGGCCCCACAAGTGTTCTGCAGGCTGTTGCAATGGCCGGCGGCTTCAAGGATACTGCCCGGACCAATGAGGTGATAGTCATTCGGCGGGATGAAAATAACAAACCCTTCCTGATTGCCTTGGATGTGAAAAAAGCAATGACTGGCCTTGATTTGCAGCAGGACATTTTTCTGAAATCCTATGATATGGTGCTCGTGCCCAAGAGCAATATTGCAGATGTAGACCTCTGGGTCCAGCAGTACCTTGCCAGTACAGTAGGTTTTGGTGGTCAATTCATTTACTATTACTATCTTGTAAAATAAAGGTGCGTAATTATTCAAGAGATGAAAGAATGAATCAGCCCATGTTTCCGAATCAGAACGTTCCTGTGCCTCTCCGCCAGGCGGGATCTCCGGCATTGCAGTCCGAACGCGTGCTCCTCGTCAGAGAGGCAAGTCCGACAAACAACCTTCGCGACTACCTGTCCATATTTTTCAAACAAAAAACCGCCATCATCGCCGTTTTCCTGGTGATCAGCGTCATCGGTATTGTTTTGGCATTCGTGTACAATACATGGATCTACGAGCCCAAGTTCCAGGCAAGATCATCTCTTCTGGTCAAATTCGGCTGGGAGAATTATTACTAAAAGAGAGGGTTATTAGTTCCTTGAAACCGGAAACTATTTTCCCCCGGCTGGTCAAAGGGCCTTATCAGGGCCTCAGCAACAGCGACGCGGCTCTGGTGCTTCTTGAGAAAGACATTTCGGTGAGCGCCGGGAAAAAGGGCAACGTCATTGAAGTTGCCTTTACCGGAAGTGATCCCGCAAGAGCGGCCGCTGTGGTCAATCAATTGGTGAACTACTACATCGATAAACGTACTGAAATTTACAAGGACCCCAAATCAGTACTATTTCTAGAAAAGAAGGCCGACGAATACAGGCAAAAACTGGTAGAATCAGAGGACAGGCTGAAGGCCTTTCGCGAGGAGACGGGCATCGTCTCCTTTGACGATCAGCGTGCCATGCTTCTCAAACAGCGTTCGGATCTGGTCATTGCTTTGAGCGGTGCTGCAAATCAAATAACAGAAGTCCAGGAAAGGATTTCCGAACTTGGAAAGCAATTGAGTTCGATCCCCAAGACGGACGTGACCGCAACCGCTCATGACAGAACGAAAGATGCTGAAGCCAGGTTGCTCGGTCTTCAACTTCAGGAAAAGGATCTGGTCTCCAAATACAAGGAAGACAATTTATTGGTCGCCAACGTTCGCAGTCAGATAGCGATGGTAAATGAATTTATAGCAAAGCAATCGGCCGATCAAGAGAAGTCCGGTGCTGCTCCTCCTGATCCGGTATACCAGGATGTTCAGAAACAGACTTTAAATAACAGGGCTGAATTGAGCGCGTTGAAGGTCAGATATACTGCCACGCAGAAACAGCTTGGCGAACTCAATACTGAAATTCAAACCTTTGAAGCCCGTGAAAATCGATTCAAAGAACTGACAAGGGATGTCGCAGCTAACGAGGAAAAATATCGCAATTACCGGCATAGACTCGAAGAAGCCAAGGTATATGACGAGCTTGACCGCCAAAAAATGACAAGTGTAAGTGTGATCGAACCGGCCGGTGTGCCGATTGTCCCGGTAAATCCGATGAAGCCTCTCATTCTTTTGATTGCTGCGGCCATCGGGGTGGGCATCATGGGAAGCTTAGGGATCGCCTATGTGCGGGAACTTAGCAAGCAGGTGATAAGCACGGCTGCGGAGGCGGAGAAAAGATTGGACCTCCCGGTGCTGGTTACAATTCCGATCAAAAGTAAGTGATCAAGACTTTGAAAGCCTTACCCCGTTTAGGGAAAGAGTGCGGCTATGAGCAAAATATACGAAGCGTTGCAGGTTGTCCATCGGCAGGAGAAAGGCGAGGAGGCGCCTCCGGCCGAGCTTGTTCCTTGCGCCCCTCCGGAGCCGGATGGATTTGGACTGGAAGAAGAGATGCTCAGTCTTTACAAGATCGTTGTCACCCTTCTACCCAAGGTCCAATCAAGGATAATTCAGTTCATTGGCGCCAGGGAGGGAGAGGGGACTTCCACGATTATCCGGGAGTTTGCGAAAGTATCCGCCGACCTGATCGGCCATTCTGTGCTGTTGCTGGATGCCGACCGGTATCAACCGAGCCAGAATCGTTTCTTTGACATTCCAAAAAACTTCGGCTGGCTCGATGCGCTAAAGAGTGGGGGGAATGTCGCAGATGCGTGTCACCGCGTCGGGCAGTCCAAATTGTTCGTTAGCACTTCCTCCAACTCTGCTGCCCCCACGCCTGAAATCTTTAACGACAAGTTCGATTGCATGTGCCAGAACCTCAGAAAAGATTTTGAACTGGTCCTGATCGATTCGGCGCCCCTGACGGTTTCCCCGGACGGCTTGGCCATCGCCTCGAAGGTAGACGGAGTCGTACTGGTAGTTGAGGCGGAAAAAACGAGGTGGCAAACAGTAAGAGCGGCGAGAAACAGTATTTCCAGTGTTGGCGGGAGTATACTGGGAGTTGTTCTAAACAAGAGGCGCTACTACATTCCCCAATCTATCTACAAATACCTCTAATCTGTGCCGCCATATTTTTTCTCCCACGCCTCCAGGTTATTCGAGCAAATTGGACAGTCATTATAAATTCCTGTATTCATTGGTGGTTATTTATGGAGTGGGCATTCCGGTTACCCAATTTATCCCCCCGAAAACAGCCCTTTACTAATCAATCAAACACCATTATTCATGCACTCGGCATAACATCGCCACCAATAGCTCGCATATTTGCATTGCATTATTTCAGGAAGGCGGAAAGCTAGGGAGTCATGGAAGAGACATCGACAACGACGGTTCTGCTTTTCCCATCAAAACGCGAAAGCCTTTCCTCTGAGTACCAGGCTGAAGTCGATGCTTTACCTTCGCTTGAATATGATGAGGAGGCTTTCAATAAAGTTCTCGCCCTGGAACGCAAAAGATCCGAAAGGTCGAAAAGGCCTTTCATGTTGATGCTCCTGTCCCTTGCCAGGGTCCCTGAGTGTGAAATCGGCAACGGCCCACGCAGGAAAATACTTTCGTGCCTTGCATCCTGCAAAAGGGACATAGACGTTCTCGGGTGGTACAGGTCCGGTTCGGTTATCGGAATTATTTTTACCGAAATAGGCACGTCGAGCGACGGAACCGTATCCGCGTGCATCACGGACAGAATCAGGTCAAGTCTGGCTTCGAATCTCGATCCGGGTGAAATCGAAAAAATTGATATATCCTTCTATCTTTACCCTGAAAAGCCCGGGCCCGATGGTTCATTAACTCAGATGACGCTCTACCCGGATATCAAGCAGAGTCATAACTTACAAAAGAAGACCCTGTTTCTCAAAAGAGTCATCGACATCGCAGGGAGTCTTACCGCCATCGTGGTGTCAGCACCCCTTTTTCTCGTTATTTCTGCATTGATCAAGCTTACCTCCGAAGGCCCTGTTTTTTTTCGCCAGAAGCGGGTGGGGCAATATGGAAAGACCTTCACATTCCTGAAGTTCAGGTCCATGTTTGTAAATAATGATTCGTCGATTCACAAGGAGTATGTAAAGAACCTGATCTGCGCCGCTGATAATGGCTCCGGCAACGGCGGCCCACATAAGGCGAAAGTATTTAAGATCCAAAACGATCCCCGCGTCACACTGGCAGGAAGATTCCTCAGGGGAACGAGTCTCGATGAACTGCCTCAGTTCATAAATGTGCTCATGGGCGATATGTCGCTTGTCGGGCCGCGTCCCCCCATCCCATATGAGCTTGAGAATTATGATCTGTGGCACAGGAGACGGTTGCTCGATATGAAACCCGGCATAACGGGCATGTGGCAGGTTGAGGGAAGGAGCACAACAACCTTTAACGAGATGGTGCGCCTCGATATTTACTACATGACAAACTGGTCTATCTGGTTGGACCTGAAACTTCTGTTCAAGACACCACTGGTTGTGCTGACCAGGAAAGGCGGCTATTGATCCCGCGACTATTCCCTGTGGCAGTTCGCAACATAATCCAAAGGAGACCAAAATGATCCGGGTCGGCATAGTGGGATTTGGGTACTGGGGACCCAACATTGCCCGCAATTTCAATGGCATTGAAGGATGCCGGGTTGTCAGAATTTGTGACAGGAACGAAGATGCTCTTAAGCGTGCCCAAAGAACCTATCCCGACTTGGAGATAACCTCTGACCTGCATGCCCTTGTTGCGGCCCCGGATATAGATGCAATTGCTGTCGTGACGCCTGTTTCCACTCATTTTGACGTGGCCAAAAAGGCTTTGCAAAACGGCAAACACATATTTGTCGAAAAGCCCTTCACTGCCACTACCGCCCAGGCCCTGGAGTTGATCGAGCTTGCCGAACGCAGGAACCTCAAGATAATGGTCGATCATACCTTCCTTTTTACCGGCGCGGTTCGAAAAATCAAAGAGCTCGTAGATGAAGGTGTATTGGGCCAGATATATTATTATGATTCCACCAGGGTCAACCTCGGCCTGTTCCAACACGATGTCAATGTCATCTGGGACCTTGCTCCGCACGATATCTCGATAATGGATCATGTGATCACGGCAAAGCCGGAGGCGGTTGTTGCAACCGGGATGAATCACTTCTTCGAGCATGCACATGTGGCGTACGTCACGGTCTATTTTTCGAACCATGTGATCGCGCACCTGAACGTGAACTGGCTCTCTCCGGTGAAGGTCAGGACCACCCTGCTCGGCGGCGAAAAGAAGATGCTCGTCTGGAACGACCTGAGCGCCGATGAAAAGATCAAAGTCTATGACAAAGGGGTAAATATCCAGAATCGTGAAGGCGTATACGATCTGCTCGTCAGCTACCGCTCTGGTGATATGTGGTCGCCCAAGCTGGAGCAAACCGAAGCCCTCAAGCTCGAAACTCAGCAGTTTATCGATTGCATCGTCAATGATCAAAAGCCCCTGAACGATGGCTACTCCGGTTACCGGGTGGTCAATATTCTGGAAGCCGCCGATAAGTCGCTCAAAAAAAGAGGGGAACTCATTTACCTGTGAGCTTTGTATGTATTGCCGATGACGTAGAGCTTGGAGAAAACGTCAAGCTTGCGAATTTTATAAATCTTTATGGCTGCCGCATCGGGAGTAATACTAAAATCGGCACTTTTGTCGAAATCCAGAAAAACGCGATCATAGGGAAAAACTGCAAAATCTCCAGCCACACTTTCATCTGTGAGGGGGTCACTGTCGAGGACGATGTTTTCATCGGCCATGGGGTGATCTTCATCAATGATACCTACCCCGGGGCGGTAAATCCTGCAGGAAGACTCCAAACGGAAGATGACTGGAAGGTCGAACCGACCCTGGTGAAAAAGGGCGCCTCGATAGGCTCCGGCGCCACCATTCTGGCGAACGTTACGATCGGTGAGAAGGCAATCGTCGGCGCAGGCGCCGTTGTCGCCAAGGACGTTCCTCCCAATGCCGTAGTCGCCGGAAA
>JBEKXG010000299.1:0-6340 GCA_049512295.1 Syntrophobacteraceae bacterium | reverse complement strand
CCGGATATTCAGTTCCATTTGCAGCGAAAATATTCTGCGCATTCCTTCCTGTTCCACGCTCCCCCCTTCTTTGGCGATCAGCACTCGAGTCCCAGCCCTGCAAAATATTTTCTTACCTTTTTTGCCAGAAAGCGAATTCGAGGGTGCGCCTGGCTGGAATCTCTCAGCAAAATGAAATGCTTCCAGCCGCTCCAGCGGCCGCTGACGAAAAGCTCGCCCTTCAGCAGGTTCGGCAGAATGTCCCGCGCGATCTCCGGCCTTAAGCCCCTGGCAAGGTCTTCCTTGTACCAGTGGAAAATAAGCTCCGCGCGCTTTCGCCATTCACCTGCCCGAAGGTCGTCGGGCGCCGGGACGCCCTTGGACTCATCATATGAACCGTATAGCTCCTCGGGCAGAATTAGAACCATGCCCTTGTTCTCATAGTTCACGTAGCGGGTGCTTTCCTGGGTGAAGGAAAACACCCGGTGCCGCACCACCTCGTGCGTTATGCCGCGGTCGCATACGAACCTGAAGACGAAGACAGGAAGATCGAGATACGGGTCGGTTTTCAGCAGCTCCAGTTGCTCCTCTTCTCCCACGAGCGACGCCCGCGATGGTATCGCCTCCGCCTGCACATTTCCGGGGAACAGGGCCGGGAAAAACCGGTTCAGGTTCCTGGCCAGAAAACCATGTACGGGTTCCAGACCCTTCAGGCTGTCCATCGTTTCGATCCAGGCGCGGAAATTCCCTGCCATGAGAAACCCCGATCCCGAGTTGACCGGGAAAAGGCGGTGAAAACCAAGCCTGTCGGTCAGCGCCTGAAGTACTGCCGCATAGGTGATCGGGTCCGGTCCGCCCGGAATGAGCGCCGCCGGGTCTTTTTCCACTTTCAGCACGATGTTGCTGTGTTCGAGCACCGAAAGATGGCCGTGCGATTTGAGCATGAGCACAAACTTTTTGGCGGAATCCTCCGTTATCTTGTCTTCGGACTTGTATGCCGTTCTTCCGCACAGCTCGACAAGCCGCAGCGCGCGATTCTCGTCCGAAGGAGCCAACCCGTGAGCGGAAACCGAGCTTTTGACGAACTGGACAGACATTGTTCTCTCCTCTTTCAAAGCCTTCATACCAACTCCCTGCACCTGGCACTATAGTCTCAATCTCTTGCAGACCGGATGGCAAGCCCCGGGAAAACTCCACGTTCCGCGAGGCGCAATTGCAAAAGTCGTTGAATTCAGAATGGAAATGCCGGATTATTTAGGCGGAAAACGCCGCACCCAGCGGGGCGGTGAGTTCCTTTTATCTCGAATCGACGTGTGTTTACCAGCATTTTCTTCTGTCGAGATTTCGAACCCTTAGAGACTTTTACCGCATTTCCGGTAACTTATGTTCTGATGTCGGAGGGCGGCCAACTCGCGGAGCGTGGAGTTTTTGATTCGGTATCCAGACCGGATTCCACCTTCCGGAACGGAGGACGGATGTTGAATGCCATTCGGGTCACGAGTCGCCGGCCACGGGCCGCGGTGCCTGGACTCCGGACTTTGGACCCCGGCCCCTCGACCCTTTTCAAAAGCCTCGGCATCTGCTTCATTTTTGCCTGCGCGCTTTTACGCCCCAACCCTGCCCTGGCGGATTCATTGAAGGTAATCGTCCTCGCGGACGCCGCCGGTCTGGGGGACAAAGGCTTCAATGACGTTTGCTGGCAAGGAGTGTTGAGGGCTAAAAAGGATTTCGGTCTGGACGCACAGTTCCTTCAGTCCAGGGAACAGGCCGACTATGCCTCCAATCTCACTCTGGCGGCGAACAGGGCGGATATTGTCATCACCCTTGGATACCTTTTTGCGGACTCGTTGAAGGAAGTTTGCCCTTATTTTCCGAAAACCCGGTTCGTACACATCGAAGGCGATATCCCGGCGGAAAATGTGGCCAGCTTCGATTTCAGGTCCGAGGAAGGCGGGTTCCTCGCCGGGTTGACAGCCGGACTTTTCACTAAGAAGATGATGGTTGGAGTTGTGGCGGGAATGGATATACCTCCCGTTGAGGCCTACGTCAGCGGGTTTCGGGCCGGGGTGAAAACGGCGCAAAAGGCGCGGGGGCAAAACATCGAGGTAATTGTCGGCACGGCGGGGTCCTTTAACGATCCGGTCAAGGGGAAATCGCTCGCAATGGCCATGATCGACAGGGGGGCCGATGTGATCTTTCGGGCTGCAGGAAACACGGGGATCGGGGTTAACGAAGCGGTGAAAGCGACCAAAGACGTTTACATGGTCGCCGAAGACCTCGACCAGGACGCGGAAATTCCCGGCCGGGTGCTTGTCAGCACCCTCAAGAAGATGGACGTAGCGGTCTATGGCGCGATCCGGGACGCGGCTGAAGGCCGTTTCCGGGGTGGTCATCGCTGGCTCGGCGCCTCAGACGGCGCGATAGACATAACCGGGATGAAGTATACCAGGCAGCTTTTTAACCCGGCCGATCTCCAACGCATTGAAAAGGCAAGGGATCTTCTCAAAAGCGGCCGGCTGAGCGTTCCGAAACGATATGCCGACGTGGATTCGTTTGCCGCGCCGGAGCTGTGATGATGAACTCAGCGCCCATATTGGCTGCGGCCCCGCCGCCTGGCTGCGTCACATCCGCACCCCTGATCGAAATCCGGAATATCTCCAAGAAATTCGGCAATTTTTATGCGAACCGGGACATTTCCCTCCAAATCGCCAAGGGAGAGATTCACGCCATAGCGGGGGAAAACGGGGCCGGTAAAACGACCTTGATGAACGTGCTCTTCGGGCGGCTGCGACCCGATTCGGGCTCGATAATCCTGCGGGGGAGTCCGGTTTCGTTCCGCACTTGCCGCGAAGCCATCCGGGCCGGCATTGGGATGGTCCACCAGGATATCCTGTTTTTTCCCCAACTTTCGGTGCTCGAAAACATCATCCTCGGCTGCGAAAGGGAATGCGGACGGCGGAAGGGAGCAAATGGGCCGACCCCATCTTTTTTTGCGGGGGTTCTTAGAACCGGCCGGGCCAGGGAAGAAGCCAGCCGAATCCAGGACTCGCTTGGTTTCCATCTGGAGTGGGACCGGCAGGCCAAAGAGCTTTCGTTTGCCCGGAGGCAGCAGATAGAACTGGTGAGGCTGCTCTACCGTGGGGCGGAGATTTTGATACTGGATGAACCGACGAGCCTTCTGTCTCCGGGAGAAACGGAAAAGTTCCTTGATTTGATGAAATCCCTGCGCGCGGGCGGGCGAACCGTTCTTTTCATCAGCCATAGGCTTAGCGAGGTCTTTTCGGTCGCCGACAGAATCACCGTGCTCCGAAAGGGAAGCCTGACGGCCACGCTGGACGCGGGCGCGACTGACATCGAGGAAATTGCCCGGCTCAGGGTGGGGGGGATGCAAGGCGCCGTTGCCGGGATTGCCAAACCCAAACACGCCGCAGACCCCGGCGGCGACCGGGATCGCCCGCCGCCGAAAACAGCGGGATTAAGTGAGGCTGCGGCGCCTCTCCTGGAACTTCGAAACATGTGCGTGGGGCCTTCCGGGACCGAACCGGCGCTACGGGATATTTCCATCTCCATCGGGAAAGGGGAGATTTTCGGAATAGGCGGAGTAGTCGGAAACGGGCAAAGATCGCTTGCTCGCGTTCTTGCCTGGAAAACTTGCCCGGATAGCGGATGGGTCCGGTTCGATGGCTCGGAAATTTCCCGCCCGGATATAAGGGAGCGGCTTAGAAGAAATATCCGGTGGCTCCCGGAAAACCCGGTCGAGGAAGCCCTTCTGCCGGAGCGCCCGTTATGGGAAAATTTCCTTCTCGGACGCCAGAGGGAAAAGGAATTTGAAAGGGTTGGACTTATCCGCAAGCGAAAAATCATTCGTTTTTCGCAGGAACAGGTCTCGCTGCACAATATCGCGGCCCCTGGTCCGCTCGAACCCCTCCTCGGCCTTTCGGGCGGTAACAGGCAGAAGGTTGCGCTCGCCCGTGTCCTCGCCGGGCCGCCTCTTTTGGCGATCCTTGAGCAGCCCTGCCGGGGGCTGGACCTTCACGCGGCCGGGAGTATTCATGAGCGCCTGCTGGAGCTTAGCCGCGGCAGGGGAATCTCTTTCATCCTGATTTCGTATGATTTCGATGAACTGATCTCGATCTGCGACCGTATTGCAGTGATCTACCGGGGCGAAATCATGGGAACGGCCGAAAGCGCTAAGGTCTCACGCGAGCTTCTCGGCAGGTGGGCGGCGGGAGTGAAAGACGCGGGAGAAGCGGAGAAAGGCGTCCCGCGAACGCCCACCGCGATTGATAGACATGCATAGCGGGACGCCTCACGCCCTGCGGGATTTACGCATATTAAGGGGCGCCAAAGCGGAGCACGTTAGCTTCTAACGTGCACAGCTTTTCGCGTAGCGGGCTTTTGCCTCGTTAAACGCATCACTTTTTGAAGCAATCGCCCCGCCGGTATGGTTAATAAAGACAGTGGGCATTTGTCCCTTCTTGAGTGTAGTTAGTGTCCCTCCGGAAACTCCGGATGGACACTGGTTAGTAAGTCTATCTCACGAGGATAAAGAGCTTGAGGCCATTAGCCACTCTCATTCCCGCGCTGGCGGGCGGAACGCTCATATGCATGGGACTCGCGCTGGCGGCCGGAGTGGGGCCGCTCGATCTGCTCCGGACCATCTGGTCGGGGTCTTGGGGCAGCGAGGAGGCGGCGGTAAACACCCTGGTGAAAATGACCCCGCTGCTCCTTGCCGGCCTTGCGGTTGCTCTTGCATACAGAGTTGGGCTTCTAAATATCGGATGCGAAGGGCAGCTTACCATCGGGGCGCTGGCTTCCGCATCTTTCGCCGTGGCTGCGGCCCCTTTGCCCGCATTTTTGCTCCTTCCGCTCACCCTGGCCGCAGGCGCCGTCGCGGGGGGCCTCTGGGCGCTTCCGGCTGTGTTGCTCCGGCAGCGGCGGGGGGTGCACGAGGTGATCAGCGCGCTTCTTCTTAATTACATGGCTATCTACCTGTGCAGTTACCTGGTTTCGGGGCCGCTCGGGGATGGGACCGCTATGGGCAGAACACCGGCCATTCCGGCCGGGGCCGAAATGCCGGAAATATTGCGGAGCGGCTCACTCTTTGTCACCCCTGCGCCGCTCATGGCGCTCGCCTTTTGTTTTGCCGCCTATGTATGGCTTTCAAAAACGGTCTGGGGATTTGAGGCGCGCTCTGTTGGCGCTAATTTCGATGCGGCGGTTAACGCCGGTATTTCCGCCTCAAAATGGCAGGTGATGATCTTTGTAAAGAGCGGCGCTCTGGCCGGTCTGGCGGGAGCGCTGGAGGTCTGTGCGGTCCACCATCGGTTCTACAGGTCCTTTTCGCCGGGCTACGGGTTCGATGGGCTGACCGCCGCCTTTCTGGCAAACGGCTCGCCGGAATGGCTCTGGCTCAGCACGCTCTTTCTGGCAAGCCTCCGTTCTGCGGACAAATGGCTCCAGATCGGCCTCAATCTTTCTCCGAATTTCATTCTGGTGGTCCAGGCCGTTCTTCTGCTCTCGGTCGCTTCTCAGGGACGAATCCGGCCTTCGCTCGGAAGTCTTTTTTCAAGCGTTCGCGCCTGGGTGCGGTGATGAACCCCACGCTCTTGGGAGTTCCGGATGGCTCAACTGCTCAACCTCATTGCGCTGATGCTCGTCAAGGCCTCTCCTTTGCTCCTCGCGGCTTTCGGCGGCCTGCTCTCGGAGCTTAGCGGCGTGATCAACTTCGCCCTGGAAGGCATGATGCTCTCCGGGGCCTTTGCGGCAGTGCTTGGGACATGGGCGGCCGGATCGCACTGGATCGGCCTGTTTTGCGCTATATTTTCCGGCGCCTTCATCGGCTCGGTTCACGCCGGTGCGAGCTTGAAACTGCGGGCCAACCAGATCGTTAGCGCTATTGCTGTAAACCTTCTGGCGGCGGGTCTGACGGGATTTTTCTTAAACCAGTTGTTCCATGTATATGGAACTTCACCGGGGGTGGAGGCCCTGCCCAACCTCGGGTCGATTCTTCCCCAAGCCGGCGTATCCCCCGACCTGCGCCGCCTCGCCGAAGGGGTCTCGATCCTGGTCCCGGCTGCCCTGGCAATCGGGGTCGCGTTGACAGTCTTCCTGAAGTGGACCGTCCCCGGACTGCGTCTGCGGGCGTGCGGCGAAAACCCCGAAGCGGCAAGGGCCGCCGGTCTCATGGTCTCGCGCATTCAGTTTTTTGCCGTCTGCGCCGGAGGAGCGCTGGCAGGAATGGCAGGGGCGTTTCTCTCGATAGGCGAGTTGTCGCAGTTCGTCGAGAACATGACCCAGGGACGCGGATACCTCGCCGTGGCGGCAGTCATTCTTGGCAGGTGGAGGCCTGCCGGTGTGT
>JBEKXG010000298.1:0-11431 GCA_049512295.1 Syntrophobacteraceae bacterium | reverse complement strand
GTTGTCGGTTTTCCCGGGGTGCCCAACGCGGGTGACGATTTTATCGTTCTGGCCGATGAAAAGCAGGCCAGGGCCGTCGCCGAGCACAGGCTTCTCAAGCTCAGGGAAAAGGAGCTTTCCCGCTCGAGCAAGATTACTCTGGAGAACCTGTTCAATCAGATTCAGGAAGGCGAGGTAAAGGAGCTTAAACTCATCGTCAAGACCGACGTCCATGGTTCTCTGGAGGCAATCGTCGATTCGCTGCTCAAGCTTTCGACCTCCGAAGTAAAGGTCAATATCATTCACAGCGGCACGGGCGCTATTACGGAAACGGACGTCATGCTCGCCTCGGCCTCGAATGCTATCGTGATCGGCTTCAATGTCCGCTCGGACACGAAGGTGCAGGAACTGGCCGAGCAGGAATCGGTGGACGTTCGCTTCTACGATGTCATCTATCAGCTCATCGATGACATCAGGAGCGCCATAGTCGGCATGCTCAAGCCTATCTACAAAGAGAATGTGATAGGCAGGGCCGAAGTAAGACAGACTTTCCATGTTCCAAAACTGGGGATGATTGCAGGCTGCTCGGTGCTCGACGGCCGTGTGGAAAGAAACGCCAGAACGAGGGTGCTTCGCGACAATGTAATTGTCTATGACGGAAAGATCGGCTCCCTCAGACGGTTCAAGGATGACGTGAAGGAAGTCAAGGCGGGATTCGAATGCGGCATCGGGATCGAGAACTTCAACGATATCAAGGAAAAAGACATCCTTGAGGCTTATGAGATTCAGGAAATAAAACAGGTCTTTGAACCCGAGCAGGAGCGCAGGGCTGGTTCGTGAGGCGATCATGACCGTGGGTGTGGCTATGGTGAGCTTCAGGCTTCATGACATCCATTCTCTCAAAGAGAAGCGCAGGATAGTGAAAAGCCTGGTGGAAAAAAGCCGCAGCCGTTTCAACGTGGCGGTTGCCGAGGTGGCGGACCAGGATGCCCATCAGAAGGCCTCCATCGGCATTGCCGTCATTGGCAACGATGGGCGAGTGTTAAATTCGCTTTTGGACAGGATAATCGATTTCATGGATTCGCTCAGCCTGGCCGACCTGGTCAGCCGAGAAATAGAGTTGATTCCAATTTAGCCTTCCATGAGCGTGGAATATACCTCGCGGAGCGTGGAATATGGTGGCTGGAAATGGAATATAAACGGTCCGACAGAGTTGCGGACCTGATCCACAAAGAAATCGCGAACCTCGTTTTCCGCCGCGTGAAGGACCCGCGCGTTGCCAACATAACTATCAGCGGGGTCGAGGTGTCAGGCGATCTCAAGCATGCCAGGGTTTTTTTCTGCGTTATGGGCGGCGGGAGCGCAGGGGAAGATGCGAAAAAAAACGCATCGTCGGGGCTGGAGAAAGCAAGGGGCTTCATACGCCTGGAACTCGGCCGGCGGTTGAGCCTGAGATATGTTCCTCAGCTCGAGTTCGAGTACGATACTTCCTTCGAGTATGGCGACAAAATAGAGAGACTACTGAAAGAGCTGCACAAGGATGAGTGAGCAAAATATTTTGAAAATCCGGGAACTGATTTCGGCCATTCGGAATAACGAACGGTTTATGGTCGCCACCCACGTTCGTCCGGACGGAGATGCAATTGGTTCCCTTCTCGCAACGAAGCTCATCCTCCAGCGCCTCGGAAAGAAAGTCGATGTATATTCCCAGGACCGGTTTCCTCCGGAATTCGAATTTTTGCCTGAAGCCCGGGAAGTCCAGAGCAAACCGTTGGAATCGGTCGAATATGAAGTAGCGATTCTTGTTGACTGTGGTGATTTTGAAAGGGTGGGCGGGGAGCTTTCGGGGTTCATCGCCAGGCGCGTGCCTTTCCTCATAAATATCGACCATCATATCCCAAACAAGCCGTTTGGAAATATCAACTGGGTGGAGACTTCGGCAAGCAGCACCTGCGAGATGTTATTCGATCTTTGCATGAGTCTTTCGCTTGCGCCTGACGCCGCCCTGTCAACGCTGCTCTATACAGGGATTGTGACCGACACAGGTTCGTTCAGGTTTTCGAACACGAACAAGCGCGTTTTCGAGATGGTTTCAATATTGATCGAAGCGGGCGCCGATCCGGCCTATATAGCGACACAGGTCTATGATTCAGCCGCCCCGGAGAAGCTGAAGCTGCTTGCGCAGGTGCTCGGAACCGTGGAGTTTCATGCCGGCTCGAGGATAGCCAGCGCGGAACTGACGCGCTCCATGCTTTCAAACTCCTCGGCTTCATACATGGATAGCGAAGGTTTCATAAATCATCTGCGCTCAGTAAAATCGGTCGATCTTGCAATCCTGTTTCGGGAAACCGGAGACGGAATGATTCATGTCAGCATGCGGTCCAGGGAAGGCATCAATGTAGCCAAACTGGCCCATCGGTACGGAGGAGGCGGACACAGGCAGGCGGCGGCGTGCCGAATCCAGGGAAGCCTTCACGCGGTCCGGTCTAAGTTTATCGGCGAGGCGGCAAGCTACATTAGCTGAGTTTGGAAAAAATGGGAAACATCCCGCAACATGGAGCGTTGGTTTTGGGCCGGGATTCGACCGAAGGGGACAAAACGGGCGGCGTTTTGATTTTGGACAAGCCCGAGGGATTTACTTCGGCAAAAGCTGCGGCCATAATAAAGAAGCTGCTCTCACAACCCAAGATCGGCCATACCGGGACCCTGGATCCGTTTGCGACGGGCGTGCTGGTACTGTGTCTCAATGAGGCGACCCGAGCCGCCGACCAGATCACGAACCTGAACAAGGTTTATCATTCGACTTTGCGATTCGGGATTGAAACCGATACCCTGGACCGTACCGGGAAGGTGATCAGGGAAAGCGATCTGAGCTTTTCCGAAAAAGATCTGATCCAGGTCCTGCGTTCGTTTGCAGGCACGTGCCTGCAAACAGTGCCAAGGTTCTCGGCCGTCAGGGTCGACGGGCACAGGCTTTACGACCTCAGCCGCAAGGGGATAGAGGTGGAGCGGCCCGAGCGGGAGATATGTATCCACTCGATTGAGCTGCAATCTTTCAGATGGCCGGAGGCGGCAATCGAGGTCTGCTGCTCCAAGGGCACATACATCAGACAGCTTGCCTCCGACATAGGACACAAGCTGGGAAGCGGAGCGCACCTGTCGGCCCTCAGACGCACGAGCGTCGGGCCTTTTACCCTTGAGCGGGCAATCCGGATCGATGAAGAGACCTCCGCCGTATCTGTCGCGGCCGAGATTATACCGCTTAATGAAGCTCTTTCCCATTTGCCGGCTGCTTTGATGATGGGGCAAGGGCGCCTGACCCGGTTGAGAAATGGACAGCTCGACCCGGAATGGGAAAAAGAACAGCGAGAGTGCTTTTGCGCTTACACTGACGCCGTACGGATCGTGACGGGTACGAACAGACTGGCTGCATTGTGGTGGCCTAACTCCGCTCAGAGCGGAGCACGCCGTCTGCGCGTATTCCCATTGTGAAGTTGTTCGCGAATCGGGAAATTTGGAAGCAAATCCGCCAATCCAGTAAATGGCGATGGTTAATGTAAACTTTGAACATGGAGACCGCAACATCGGAGAGCGGATACCCGACTTTCGACACCCTGCAACAGCAAAACAGGCTCTTTTTAAGACTTACCATCTTTCGAGGGTCCTGAAATCGGTGCGAGTGAGTGGTATACGCGCAAGAATTGTCCTGGTTAACATCAAGGAGGAACAGCCGTGGTAATGACCCCAGAGAAGAAGAAGGGAATTATTGATGATTTCAGAGCACATCCTGCAGATACGGGATCTCCCGAGGTGCAGATTGCTCTTCTCAGTGAAAGAATCACTTATCTGACCGAGCATTTCAAAAGCCATAAGAAAGATCACCATTCTCGAAGAGGGCTCTTGAAGCTGGTCGGACAGCGCAGGCAGCTTCTCAACTATCTAAAGAGGAAAAACATCGACCGTTACAACGCCGTCATCGAGCGGCTGGGATTGCGCCGATGAGCTTTGGCTGCCAATGCCACGAAAGCCCGCCTCTGCATGGAGCGCGGAGCAAATATGCTTTTAGCAGAAGGAACCTAAATGAAAAATACAGTACAAGTTGAGGTCGGCGGACGCCCCCTCATATTTGAGACCGGAGAGGTCGCCAGGCAGGCAGGCGGCTCCGTTCTGATGAGATACGGCGATACGATGGTAATCGTCGCCGCCACAAAAGAGGACCGGGTAAGGGAAGGAATTGATTTCCTACCGCTGTCGGTGGACTACCATGAGATGAGCTACGCGGCGGGGCGTATTCCGGGAGGCTTTTTCCGGCGCGAGATCGGCCGCCCGAGTGAAAAGGAGACTTTGACCTCCCGTTTCATCGACCGCCCTATTCGCCCGCTTTTCCCGAAAAAATGGGCATTTGAAACCCAGGTAATCGCCACCGTGGTGTCGGTGGACATGGAAAATGAACCTGACGTGGTAGCCCTTACGGGCGCCTCGGCCGCTTTGCACGTGTCGTCCATCCCTTTTAACGGACCAGTTGCCGCGGTGCGAGTGGGCCGAGTCAATGGCGAATTCATAATAAATCCTTCGGCCGTCCAGCTTGCCCAAAGCGACATGAATATCGTCGTGGCCGGAACCCGCGAGGCTGTGATAATGGTTGAAGGCGGAGCGGAATTTGTGCCCGAAGAAGACATTGCCGATGCAATCATGTTCGCTCACAAGGCCATAGTGCCTGTCGTGAACGCTCAGGACGAACTACAGAAGCTGGCAGGGAATACAAAAGAAGCTCCCCCCGAGGTGTTGAGCGACCAGGCGCTCATCGACAGGATCTCGGACCTGGCCACGGCCGAGATGCTGGAAGTGATGACTATCGCGGAAAAGCACCCCAGGCGGGACCGCAAGAAAGAGTTGAAAGCGCGCGTAAAGGAAGAACTTGCTTCCGAATATGAAGGCAGGGAAAAAGAAATCGAAGCATGTCTGGACGACCTTGAAAAAAAGGTAGTTCGCACAATGATGGTCGAGCAGCGCCGAAGGATCGACGGGCGCGCATTTGACGAGATTCGCCCCATTTCGATCGAGGTGGGAAAACTGCCTCGCACGCACGGCTCAGCGCTTTTTACGAGAGGCGAGACGCAGGTGATTGCCGTTATCACTCTTGGCTCCTCTTCCGACGAGCAGAAGATCGATGCCCTTGCGGGCGAGACTTTCAAGTCATTTATGCTTCATTATAACTTTCCTCCATTTTCGGTCGGTGAGGTAAGGCCCGTCAGAGGACCAGGGCGCCGGGAAATCGGCCATGGAGCGCTTGCCGAACGCGCCATAAAACCGTCTTTGCCCAAAAACGGAGAGTTCCCCTACACCATCCGGGTGGTATCCGAGGTGCTTGAATCAAACGGATCGAGCTCGATGGCCACAGTCTGCGGCGCCTCTTTGGCCCTTATGGACGCCGGAGTACCGGTTTCGGATTCCGTGGCCGGCATAGCCATGGGGCTGATCAAAGAAGGTGATGAGTTCATAGTTCTTTCGGACATTCTGGGAGACGAGGACCATCTGGGGGACATGGATTTCAAAGTGACAGGAACCGACAAGGGCATTACCGCCTTCCAGATGGACGTAAAAATATCAGGAGTCAACCGGGAAATATTGAAGAAAGCTCTCGATCAGGCCAGGGCCGGGCGGCTGCATATTCTTGGCAAAATGAAGGAAGCCATCACGGGACCCAGGTCCCAGCTCTCACCCTATGCCCCGAGGGTTGTGACCATTCAGATAAATCCCGATAAGATCCGAGAGGTTATCGGCCCGGGAGGCAAGGTGATCCGCGCGATCGTCGCCGAAACGGGAGCGAAAATCGACATTGACGACAGTGGCCGAGTCGTTGTAATGAGCCCTGATGCCGAAGCATGTGACAAGGCTATTGCGAAGATCAGGAGTATTACCGCAGAGCCGGAAATCGGCCAGCTCTATATGGCAAAAATAGTACGAGTGACCGACTTCGGCGCGTTTGCCGAAATTCTGCCTAATACCGAGGGCCTGATCCATATCTCGCAGCTCGAAAACAGGCGGGTGCGCAAGGTGACGGACGTTGTAAACGAAGGTGACGAAGTGCTGGTAAAGGTAATCGATATCGACAAGGACGGCCGGATTCGGCTCAGCCGGAAAGCCGCTCTTCCTCCGGAACAGAACGAATCAAAGTGATTTTGGGGCCTGTTTCGGGATTTTGTGGTGAGAAGGAGCACTCTACTCGTCCGGGAGCGAGGCTCCTGTCTCAACCATCGGTAGTCATTCACATCAGAAGCAGGGGCAGGTTAAGCCCAGCGATTGTGCAAAAGGGGCTCCGCAATGTTATCAGAGTAGTGACGGAATATATTCCTTTCGCCCATTCGGTTTAAACCGGAATCTGGGTAATTAGAGGCTCCCGCGTTGTAAATCATTCCGAGCGTGGGATCACTCATTTCATTGAACATATGCTCTTCAAAGGCACAAAGCGCCGAAGCGCTCTCGATATCGCCAAGCAATTCGATTCGGTGGGCGGTTTTGCCAACGCCTTCACCTCAAAGGAGCATATCTGTTTTCACGCCAAAGTCCTTGCCGCCCATCTTCCTCTGCTGACCGATCTTCTTACGGACATTTTTCTCCAATCGGTCTTTGACCCCGTGGAGATCGAACGCGAGCAAAACGTTATCCTGCAGGAAATCCGGATGGTCGAGGACACGCCCGATGAGTTCATCCATGTTCTTTTCCAGGAAGATTTCTGGGAGCAAAACCCGCTGGGGCTGCCTATCTATGGGACGGTTGAAACCGTTGAAAAGACAGGCCGCCAGCAGATGCTCGATTATATCGCGAGCCGTTTCAGCCCGGAAAGAATCCTGGTATCTGCCGCCGGAAACCTCGATCATCAGAATTTTCTCGACCTGATCGCTCCCGCGCTGGAAACGCTCAACCATGCAGGCCGAATAGCCGAGCGGACTCCTCCAGTTCATCATCGCTTCTCAAAGGTCGTAAAAAAGGACCTCGAACAGGTACACCTGGCCATGGGCATGCAGGGGACTTCACAGATCGATGAAACACGGTTCGCCTCTCATCTGCTCAATGTCATACTGGGGAGCAGCATGAGCAGCCGCCTCTTCCAGGAAATCAGGGAAAAACGCGGCCTGGCCTACTCAGTATACTCTTTTTCCCACAGCCATGAAGATACCGGGATGCTCGGCCTTTACGCCGGCATCTCTCCGGATAACAAAGAGGAAGTGCTGCATGTCATTAACGAGCAGCTCTCGATACTAGCCCAAAAGCCCATTCCCGAGACCGAACTCAGTTCGGCCAAGGAATACATCAAGGGCAACATGTACATTAACGCCGAGAGCAACGATTCGCGCATGAACCGGCTCGCCAAAAATGAACTTCTGTTCGGCCGCAACGTTCCATTCGAAGAAGTCGAAGAAAAAATAAACAGGGTTACCTCCGAAGATATACAGACTTGGTTCGGCGGCATTTACAGCCCTGACAAAATAGCCGCCATGCTCTACGGGCCTGTGGAGATGGAACCACAAAGACTGCAAGATTCTCTGGCTCAAGGATAAAACCCAATGTCCCTGTTTTTCCAGGTGCTCGCGAGCGGCTCCCGGGGGAACGCAATCCTGGTGTGCAGCAAAAAGACACGGGTCCTTGTCGATGCGGGAACCACGTGCAGAGAGCTGGCGCGTCGCCTCGAAAGGACGCCTGTGCCGGCAAAAAACCTCGATGCGATCCTCATAACCCATGAGCACAACGATCATGTCAGCGCGGCAGGAACATTGAGCAGAAAATTCAACCTGCCCGCCTACATGAGCAGGGGGACTCTTGAAAACCTGCCCCCGAACATCGGCCAGTGCGCTTCGGTTACGGTCTTCGAGACCGGAAAATGCTTCCAGATCGGCGATCTGCGCATCCACCCATTCGCCACCTCGCACGACGCCGGTGAACCAGCCGGGTTCACCATCGAAAACGACGGACTACGGCTTGGGATATGCACGGACCTCGGAATTGCCACCAACCTGGTTAAGGTTAGACTAAAGGGATGCCACGGACTTGTCCTGGAGGCCAACCACGACGTGGAAAAGCTTATCGAAGGCCCCTACCCCTGGTTTCTCAAGCAGCGGATCAGAAGCGCCCACGGCCACCTGTCAAATGAAGACGCCTGCAATCTGCTCGAGGCCGTTCATCATGAAGGGTTGCGCTACGTGATCCTTGCGCACCTGAGTGAGACTAACAACCACCCGGACCTGGTGCTCGAAAGCTGCCGCAAGCTCCGCCAGTGCCCGCAATGGGAATGCGTGCGTTTCGAACTGGGAAAACAGGATGATATCGCCGCTGCCGTTGAATTGGAATAGTTTGGTGAGCGGTCGAGTCAATCAGGTTGACTGATGCGAAGTCGGCGCGCGCGCCAAATAGATCTTGGTGCTCCGCCATGGGGCCATTGCGGCCAATGTCCCCAGTCAATTTCGCCCTCACACACAGTCCCCCCTGCCCTTTTGCCGTTTTTCCTTTGATCTCGGAGAGTTTGACACGAGCCAGGGAGGTGCGCTAATGTTTTGTCGCGCGCTTCTTCCTTAGTGGATATTTCGCCGATACGGTTCTTGTCATCACTCACAGGGATGAGGCGACCGTCATGGCCGTATTTCCACAGCTTGAGCGATTTTTCTGGTTCGACGGCCGTTTGAGGCAAAAACGGTTTCCCAATGCATCCCATCTTGCGGAAAGATTTGAAATATCGCACAAGACCGCCCAGCGCGACATCCGCCACCTGCGCGACCGCCTGCGGGCGCCTTTGGATTATGACCGCTCGCGCAGTGGCTACTATTACACCGAGGAGGGTTTCGATCTCCCCCGCCTGCCGGCTACCCAGGAGGAGTTACTGGCTGTGCTGGTCGCGCGCCGCCTGCTCTCCCACAGCGCCGGAGGATTTATCAGCGAGGCGTTTCGAAGCTTCAGCCGAAAGGTCCTGAACGCAGCGGCCGCCCTGGGAATTGATGAGGGGCGCATTGACCAATCCTTTTCAGCCTCATGGCATGGATTTAGCCCCGCACCCGACAAGATCTTCAAGTCGGTAGCCGAAGCCCTTATCCAACGCCGCATGATCGAGATCGGATATCACTCCCCTGGATCGGGCGCGAGCACGCAGCGCATCGTCGAACCCCACCATCTGCAGCATTATATGGCGTCCCGGGTCCTTATCGCCTACTGCCGCATGCGCGAGGACTGGCGCAAATTTTACCTCTCCCGCATTGACAGTCTTGAACCCCTGACCGAAACTTTTGAACTGCGGCCGCGCGAGCAGTGGGCGCATCAGATGGAGGGAGCCTTCGGCATCTTCCAGGGCGACGCCACCATTCCCGTCACCTTACGCTTTAATGCCTTCCGCGCCCGCTGGGTCCGCGAACAACTCTGGCATCCAGCCCAGGCAATCCGGGAAACGCCGGACGGAGGCATCGATATCTCCTTTCCCGTGGCCGATTTTCGAGAGGTCAAGATGATGATCCTGCAATTCGGCGCCGACGCGCATGTGCTGGCGCCCGAGGCGTTGCGGGATGAAATCAGGGACGAGGTTACCCGGATGAGAGGGTTATACGGCCCCACATGAAGCGGGAAGCAGGGAGCAGGGAGAAGACTGATGCGGGGATGCGGGAATGAAGACCCTTCTTGCTTGATGATACGTGGTAAAATTGCCGTCTACCAGACAACCCGGGCCGGGTATTGCCGGACCAGGGCGTCGGGAGTGAGCAGCGCCAATTGGCGGGTCAGCGCCTGGCAGACCAACATCCGGTCAAAGGGGTCTTTGTGCAGGTCCGGCAGCCGGGGCAGCATCAGGACCGTTTCCTCATCCAGCGGCAACGAATCGATACCGTGGCTTGTTCGCATTGGGCCGACAAAGCGGTCCGGAGGCACGGGAAGCGGCAGGCGCCCCAGCATATGCTTAACGGCGATCTCCCAGGCGGAAACACTGCTCAAATAGACTGCGTTGTCGGGATCTTGAAACAACTCACGGGCCCGTGCGGAGAGTTCCGGAGCATCCGTCACGATCCACAGAAAAGTGCAGGTGTCCAGTAAAATGTTCACATCTGTTCTCCTCCAAAAGCAGCGATCAGCTCATCGGGCAACGGCTCGAAAAAGGAGGGCGGCAGCCTGAATGCTCCCCCGGCAAGTCCGATGGGCCGTGGGGCTCGTCTCTCCGGAGGGAGCGGACGGATCTCCGCTATGGGCACATTGCGCTTGCACAGCAATATCGTTTCCCCTCCGGCCAGGCGTTCAAGATACTTCGACAGATGGGTCTTGGCTTCATGAATGTTGAGTCTGATCATGATTCAAACCTCAATTCAAATATAGATCCATAACCGAACCATGTCAATGGTTCGATCCGCGATTCGTTTTTACAACGCCCCTATTAAGGAGCCGGAAGCGGGAAGCAGGGCAACCTATATTCACCGGCTCAGGGAGTTTTGATTCCCGCTTCTCGTTACTTGCTTCATGCTGCTTGGAAAAAAATGGAATGTTTTCGAACATGGGTCGTCGGATGTCCCACTGCCCGTGCTATAGGCGTTCGAAATAGCTATTGGGTTTCAGGCTCGGCCAAGTGAGATGGGCTGGTTTCCATGAAACGAGTAGGTCAGCAGAATGAGCGCAGGGTGCTGCAATTTCCTCGAAACCCTTAACGCTGGCTGTCCTGGGCAGACGGGCCGAGATGGGGATATTTACGCAAGTGTGAGCCGGAACTTACCTCACAAGTGGGGGAGCAACGATCGTTATGAATGAGAACTACTGCGAGGTTTTTGGCTTCGATGAATCGTTCAGTGCCTTGATGGATGATGGTCCTTTCAAATGGCAAAAGCGGCTGTTCAATCGATTCATGGAAGATGATTTCCCAGCTGTGCTCGACCTTCCGACCGGTCTGGGAAAAACATCCATCATCCCCATCTGGTTGATTGCCCTTGCTGCTCAATTCAAGATGCCACATACAACGTTTCCCCGGCGGCTGGTTTACATTGTGAATCGTCGAACGGTAGTGGATCAGGCCACAGCGATTGTCGAGAAAATCCGCCGCAGAATACTCAATCCTGATGATCCGTCATGGCAAAAGCATGCTCAAGTGTTATCACAATTGAGACGCACATTGCTAAACTTGTCAGCAGGACTTGATGACATGCCGTTGGCGATAAGCACACTTCGTGGTGAATTGGCTGATAACGAAGAATGGAAGCGCGACCCGGCAAGGCCGGCAATCATCGTGGGCACCATAGACATGGCTGGCAGCAAACTATTGTTCAGCGGATACGGTGACGGCAGATATCACCGCCCCCACCATGCGGGGCTTATCGGTAAAGATGCATTGATTGTCCATGACGAAGCACACCTCACGCTGGCCTTCAGCAAACTATTGGGCAGTATAGCCGAAGCTCAAACCTGTGAAAGCCGCCCAGTGCGAGTATTGGAATTG
>JBEKXG010000297.1:0-6389 GCA_049512295.1 Syntrophobacteraceae bacterium | reverse complement strand
CCAAAATATTCTTATCCATCTCCCGGATTGCCTTGAGCGTTTCAACACCATCTATTCCCGGCAGCCGAATATCTAAAAGGACAAGGTCGATAGGCTTTTCTCTAATGATCGCAAGCGCTTCCTCACCACTCCCCGCGGCAGAGACATCGTATTTGTCAGCAAGAATCTGCTTCAATGGCTTCTGCAATAATTTGTCGTCGTCTACGATCAGGATTCTATGCCGGTACATTTTCCGCCTCGACTGCATTCATGGGAAAAGTCAATGTGAATACCGTGCCAACGCCGTCGGTACTTTCAACTTCGACGGCAGCATTGTGCTGCTCCAGGATCTTGTATGCGATAGATAATCCCAAGCCTGTACCCTCGGGTTTGGTTGTGAAGAAAGGATCGAAAATCTTCGGCAGAAGATCCTGCCGAATGCCGCTGCCATTGTCTGAAATAACCAGACGGAACAGACCGGCTTTGCCCGGCTCGTAATTGTCCATTGCCCCGGTTATTTTGATCGTTCCGCCATCGGGCATGCCTTCCATGGCGTTCAACAGTATATTTACGAATACCTGGCGGATTTGATTCTCGTCAAAGGCGATCTCCGGTACGGCTGGCGGCAAATCCATGGTTACCCTGATCTTTTTCCGTTTAAACTGTGCTTCCATGATACCTACCGTGTCTTTAAGTACGCGCTGCAAGTAATCGCGCTTAAACATCGGTACGGTTGGACGGGCGAAATTCAGAACGCTCTTGATCAGGTTGTTGATTCGGCGTATTCCTTCGAGCGAATCGCTGATTTTCTCGATCGATTCCGGGTCCTCCTTTATCTTTTTCGATAGCATTTGAAGATTAAGTTTGATTCCCGATAAGGGGTTGCGAATCTCATGGGCAATTCCTGCGGATAGCTGACCAAGTGATGACAGCCTGTCCATCCGCCGGATGATCTCTTCGGACTTCTTGGCCTCGGTGATATCGCGAAACGTGATAATGAATCCTGTGCTCACATCTTCGAGCCGTTTTACAGAGGACGTGGTTATTTCCAGAATCGAATCCTCACCGCTCTTTTTTACTAAGCTCGCCTCGACGATGCTGGGCCGAGGTTCCTTCCGCAAAGCAATGCCTAGAACCTTTTCGATTCTGTCATCCCCGATTTCAAAGATCGACTTTCCCATCATGCTTTTTCTGTCAATCTCGAAAATCTGCTCGGCTTTCCGGTTGACCGACTGAATGAAGCCGCCCCCATTGATCGTGATGACGCCGTTATGCGAACTCTCCAGGATGTTCTCAGCTCTATGCTTTTCCACGGAAAGCTGCTCATAGAGAGCGGCGTTCTGGAACAGCACCGCCGCGTGGCTTGCCATAATGGAAAGAATCTCGAGGTCGGTGTTACTGAATGCACTGATCCGGTCACTGTAAACGCTGACAACGCCCAGCACTTTCTTCTCGGTTGCGATGGGGATGGCAAGTTGCGATCTCACATCCGGACCGCTCGATTCGGACACCTTCCTCGCATCATGGATAAGCGCCGGCTGGCCAGTTGCTGCAACGCCACCGACGATACCTTCACCCAGAGCAAGGAGTTCCTTTTCTGAAACGGGCTCACCACTTCCACCGGCACGTCTCAAATGTTTTTCATATTCCCCGGTGATAAATACAAGGCTGCTTTCCGCCTTTGTCAGCCGAACGGCGCTGGCAGCAATGCTGTAGATCAACTCATCAACATTTAAGGTCAGGCTCGACTTCCTGGTCACTTCCTGGAGAAGAAGCAACTGAAGAATTTTTCTTCGATTTCGATCCTGAAGCATGGCATTTTCGATAATAATACTGGCCTGGTTTGCGAAGAAGGTAAACAGATCAACCTCATTTTCGGAAAGGTGAAGGGCCCGATTCGTAGCGTCCCCCTCAAGGACGCCTATGATATCCTGCTCGATTCTAAGCGGAGCAGCGATGGTTGAAAAGCGTTTCCAGAAAAGATCCATTTTCAGATCGATCGGGGTGATCCGCGGATCGTTGAACCGGTCTACGATGTAGACCGTTTGTCCTGTTTTGGCTACAAGAGTCTCCCTGCAAGGATGTCTATCGAGGTGCAAAGGCCTGGTCATGGTTCTTTCCATCTCTTCCGCGTTAAAGCCGGTGGGGGAGACGTATTTCGTTTGCAGCAGACGCGCCTCTTTGTTCACCATGAAGATCGCCACGCGGGTGAGGTCGAAGATCTTTTGCGTTTCTTCCACGATGGCGTTTAGCACCCTGTCGATGGAAACCGGACGCACCAGCAACTGATTGATCATCAGGATCGATGTCAGCAGCTTTTCCCGTGTAATGTTTTCAGTTGTCTTCCTGCCTGTTTGCGTCATTTTTTTATCAGGCCATGCATTGCATTTGGAAACATTTCAGAAGCAGGTGATTCTCCTGATTCCCCCTATCGATGTGACGGATGACGATGAAATGCCGCACCATATCCCTGCGCGGAAGATGGTTCAACGGCCCCCACAGAATTAAGCTTTGCTTCCCTGCGCCCTGTTTGCGTTTTGTCGTGAACGTTTCGATCGCATGCCAACGGCCAAAAGTTATTTTACCGAAATGCACCGTATTCCAAAAGAGCAGAAGATAATCTCTCGAGACAGCAATGTTCAGCTTCCGGGGCTTTGGAATCTCAGGCAGACCACCATGGTAAGGGATGTAGCCCGGGTATTCAAGTTCAGTCTTGTCGATTGCGCGGATATGTCGAAAAAATGATTTTCGACGCTTGAGGGCTTGCTTCCCGCTGCAGCCAAGAAAGCCGAGATATGCGACCGAGATGGCGCAGACCAGCAGGACGGTTTCCATGGACCTTAAATCTCCGGGGCGAAAAGCACGCTGTTCCTTTCCACCTGCGAGTTCCATGAAGACCGCAAAGATGTACGGAACGGATGCGGCAAGGCCCATTTCCTGTAGGGACAGGCCCCTGACTTTATCGAAGCAACTGGTTCGCGATGATGATCCGCTGTATCTGGTTTGTTCCTTCATAAATCTGGGTAATCTTCGCGTCCCTCATCATCCTCTCGACGGGATATTCTCTCGTATAGCCATAACCTCCGAAAATCTGTACAGCATCCGTCGTGACCTTCATTGCCACATCCGACGCATACCACTTCGCCATCGAAGCGATCTTCGGGATATCAGGACTGTTTGGTTCGGTGTCAATCATAGCGCCGGAGCGATAGACGAGGGTTCTCGCTGTTTCGATGCCAAGAGCCATTTCAGCGAGCATCCACTGCATGCCCTGGAAGGACGCAAGGCTTTTGCCAAACTGAACGCGTTCCTTAGCGTATGCCAGGGCCGCATCGAAGGCCCCCTGTGCAATGCCGACGGCCTGGGCGGCTACGTTAGGCCTTGAGAAATTAAAGGTGTTCATGAGGGTCTTGAAGCCGCTGCCCTCAGGACCGATCATCTGCTCGTCAGGCACGAAACAATCCTCGAAAAAAATCTGCCGGGTGTCAGAGCCACGAATGCCCAACTTGTGCTCCGGCTTGCCGAGGGCCATGCCTTCCGCATCTTTTTCCAGGACGAATATGCTCATCCCCCTGTTACCTTTTGATTTGTCCGTGTAGCAGACCACCAGAATGATTCCCGCCACGCCGGCCTGGGTGATGAAAATTTTAGAGCCGTTGAGGAGCCAGCCTCCCTCAGTCTTCCTGGCCGTGGTCTTCATGCCAGCAACATCAGAGCCGGCATTGGGCTCGGTGATTGCCATGGCACCGGGGCACTCGCCGGTGGCCAGCCGGTAAAGCCACTTCTTTTTCTGCTCTTCACTGCCTGCGAGCATGAAGGGTTCGCTTGCGAGGCCCTGATTCGTCAGGATCACCGAGGTAGAGGCACAGGCACGAGCTGTTTCCTCCAACACAAGTAGAAGCGCCAGTTGTCCGACGCCGGCACCACCATACTCCTCGGCAACATTTATACCGAGGAAACCGTTGTCTCTCAGGATCTCGAAGTTCTCCCAGGGGAATCTCTCCGTGGAATCGATCTCTGCTGCCCTTGGCGCAAACTGCTCCCGGGCAATCCGCCTGATGCTGTCTTGTATCATTACCAGCTCTTCCGATAGTCTAAAATCCATCTTGAGCTCCTGCACAGAAGTGGGTAAGTGATTCTTTACTAATTCGCTAAAGCCTCATATTCTCCACAATCGTGGCGACTCCCTGGCCTCCGCCGCAGCAGGCCGAAAATAATCCGTACCGTCCGCCTGTGCGGATGAGGTGCCGAATTGCGAACCCTGCGATTCGGGCGCCCGATGCACCGTTGGGATGCCCGAAGGCTATGGCGCCTCCCATGGGGTTCCATCTCTCCATGTCAACGCTTTCGCCTGTCTGATTCGCCAACTCCTTGATGACCGCAAGGTTCTGCACGGCAAATGCTTCGTTGCACTCGATGACGTCGAGATCCGAAAGCTTGAGACCTGCGCGCTTTAGAGCAACGGGGATGGCATAAGCGGGGGCAACGCCCATAATAGCGGGATCGATGCCGTGCTCGGCACCGCAGATCCATCTGGCCATCGGCTGGTAGTCCAACTCCTTTGCTTTTTGGGCGCTCATCAGTAGGGCGAAAGCGCCGCCGTCATTGAAGCCCGAGGCATTGGCCGCCGTGACGGTCCCATCCTTTTTGAAAACAGGGTGGAGTTTCGCCAGTTTCTCCAGAGGCTCCAGACGGGGGTGCTCGTCCAGATTGAACTCGATGGGCGGCTTATTTTTCCCCCGGGGAACCATGACGGGGACGATCTCTTCAGTAAAGTACCCCGCATCGATGCTCTTCCTGGCAAGCGACTGGCTCCGGTAGGCGAACTCGTCCTGTTCCTCCCGAGAGATGCTGTACATGGCCTGAAGATTCTCGGCGGTGAGCCCCATCTCGAAGGGTGCGTAGGTCCGCCTCTCCTTCGAAGGGGGCTCGAGCTCAAACTCAAGAAGCTTCGGCGGCCTCAGTTTGTATGGCTCCTGGCTCGTCGAAAACTTCACGGGTAGTTGGCTGAACGACTCCATGCCCCCGGCGATTACGACGTCGGCCTGGTTGCACAGGATTTTCCATGCGGCGTGATTGATTGAATCGATTGCCGAGCCGCACTGCAATTCCACAAACGACGCGGATGTACTGAAAGGCAGCCCGGCGTAAAGAGCGGCCCAGCGGGCGCCATTGATTGCGTGGGCCATATGGAATGCGGAACCGGCAAAGACGGAATCCACGTGGGCCTTCTCCGTAATCCCGGTCTTTTCCGCCAAACCCTTCAGTGCAATTCCTCCCAGTTCCTCCGCTGTAAAGTCCTTTAGCGCGCCTCCCATCTTTCCGAAGGCCGTCCTCATAACCTCAACAATTACAACCTCTCTTTTCTCCATGTTTCACCCCTCAAGGTTTCTTTTCGTAGCCGTAAAAGCCGCGCCCTGTCTTGCGGCCCAAAAGGTTTTGATCGAGCATTTTCTTGAAGAGGGGCGAGGGCTTATATCCTTCGTGACCGGTCATCCGGTACATCGCATCGATCGCGAAATAGCAGACGTCGATACCAGCAAGATCCATGATCTCGTTGGGACCCATGGGCCAGTTGCATCCGAGTTTCATGGCCTGGTCGATGGCCTCCGCCGAGGCAGCACCGTTATGGATCATGTTGGCCGCCTCGTTGTAGATCAGGCACAAAAAGCGGTTCACGATGAACCCCGGGATGTCCTTCACAACAATGGGAATCTTGGCGAACTGCTTGCAAAGGCCGACCGTTTTTTCCGTGACGCCATCTGTTGTTTTTTCGCCCCGGATCACCTCTACCAGCTTCATGAGCGGCACGGGGCTGAAGTAGTGGGTCCCGATGACGCGCCCGGGGTTTTTTGTGACCTCGGCGATCCCGGTGATGCTCAGTGTGGACGTGTTGCTTGCCAGGATCACTTCCGCAGGGCAGATGGTGTCGAGTTTCGTGAAGATTTCCTTCTTGAGATCCAGCTTTTCGAAAACAGCCTCGATGACCATGACGGCGCCTTCAACTCCGGCCTTCATGTCCGTCGTCCCCTTCAGTCTAGAAAGGCTCTGGTCCATCTTTTCCTTGCTGATGGTTCCCTTGGCGGCCTTACGCTCAAGGAATTTGCCGATACCGCCGATCCCACTGTCAATGAATTTCCGGTCGGTATCCACTATGGTCACATCGAACCCGGCCTCGGCCGCAATCTGAGCGATCCCGGAGCCCATCGTGCCCGCTCCGATGACCGTGACTTTCTGGTTCATCTCAATTCTCCCTCTGATGAAGTGAGGGCGGCACCTGGATCAGCGATCGAGGGACACCGCCATTTTTCCACTTCTGTAGTGATTCACTTCCTCTTGTTAACGAAGGTCTCCATTCCCTTTTTCTGTTCCTCCGTGGAGAAGCACAGAGCGAAGCAATCAATTTCGAA
>JBEKXG010000296.1:0-7072 GCA_049512295.1 Syntrophobacteraceae bacterium | reverse complement strand
GTGCCTGGGCGCCTTCGTCGGAATTGGTGGGCGGAATCAATCGGAATCAGTGGTCCGAATCAATCGGAATTGGTGGGCGTCTTCCGTCGGAATCAGTGGGCGTCTTCAAACGGAATATGCAGGAGTGAAAGCCGCTTTTTCAGATCTCTTCCTGAAAGCTCGCAATCAATAAGATCGCCCAAGCCTATCGCGCGTAATATATCGTCATCACCTGGCAGGTTGGAGGCGACCACTCTAAAAGCATGGGGCCGAAGCAATGCGCGAACTGACCAAACAGCAACAAGTCCTCTAATTTCTTTATTCACCATATTTCCCTCCTTTTCATCGGCGATTTATCGAGGATGACAGGAGTATAGCAGAGGGTGCTGACAGGCTATTGTCACCGGGTTAAAAGTTTTTTTGGTCGGCAATCTGGCACTACAGGCTGAAATTTGAGGAAATAATTACTGACATGATGCTGTCAGTGAGATAGGATATGCTTGAAAACAACTCACGTTAAAAGGAGGTAATATGGCTACCAAAGGGGATAGACTGCTAAGCATTTTGAATCTTCTCGACCAGGGCGCCGAAGTTACAGCCAAGACGCTTTCTGAAGACTTTGGAATCAGCGAGCGTGGCATCTACCGATATTTTAATTCTTTGCAGGAAGCTGGTTTTCCTACTTACTAAAGCCAGCCTGAGTGCCGATGAGATCGTGGCATTGGCGATGGCCAAGAAGGTGCTTACCCCGCTTGGAAAAACGTTCGGGGATGCATTAGAGAGCTTGGAGAAAAAGGTCCTGAGCATTTCCAGTTCGAAGGGCGGCTTTGTGCCAACATCAGCCTTTGTCCTCCCATCTCAAGGCAGCATAGGTTCGGCTGATATGTCGGCCCTTGCGAAGGATTTGGCTTTGGCTGTTATCGAGCACTCCCTGGTTTTGATTTCCTACGAGAGCCTTTATTCACAAGAGCTGACCGAACGTGAAGTTGAGCCTTACTATATCTTCTTTTCGCCGGATGGTTTTTGGAATCTTCGAGCTTACTGCAGATTTCGTGAAGATTGGCGAACCTTTGCCTTGGATCGGGTGAGGTCGTGGAAGATCTTGCAAAAGAGTTTTGTCCCGAGATTGTTTGGTGATGATGTCGGCAGGGAAGTTGCCAGTGGCTTTGGAACTTACTCGGACGGAGAGCTTGAAGAGGTGGTGGTGCAGTTTAGCCCTGAAATTCGGTTTTATGTTGAACGCCGGATGTGGCACCCTTCTCAGGAAAATAGAAATCTCGATAACGGCTGGCTTGAGGTCCGGTTTGTGACTTCAGGGACTGAGGGTCTCAAATACTGGTTATATCGCTGGACCCCCCACTTTAATGTTGTTAGACCAGAGAAACTTCGGCAGGAAATGATGGAAGATTTGGAGATGCAGAGAGAGAACCTGAACATTTGAATCAAATTTTGACTCATGATACAAAGAATAAAGCTCTGCCCCTGTGATCAAAAGGGAATCTATGATGGCTGGATGGATGGAACTTAGCACGATTATGACGAAGATTTTCTACTTTGGCGGTCTGGTTAGTTTTCTGGGTTTGGCCATTATGATCCTAACCGGGATGGCCAGCATTGGCGCTATATGGGAACTTCTGGAGCGGTGCCCTTGGTGTATGTGACCAGATGATGAATACAGGTGAGCCTCTTAATGGACTACCGTCGGAGGTGGCCGGTAGATCCCGTTTGCGACTTTTCATTCTGGATTCCAACCCTTGCCCGATTCACTCAAATATCCATCAATTGAAATAGTGGTTTTCGGAACTCAAATCAGCATTGAGCCAAGGAGCTTTAAACTCCTGGGATGGTTGTGTGTCCTGAGTCTGTCAAAACCTGTCTCATTGGCGTGCCTCTTGCCTGTTCGATTGTGAAATGGTATGGTTTTGTGGGCTTTTGGGGTTGTTCAAGAAGTTTTTTCGGGCAGAATCCGACCCGAAAATGTGGTTCGGATGCATAGCACAAAACTTGATGCATTATTCCGGGTAAACAGGGATGGACTGGCGCAGAAATCCCAAGAACCCTACGACAAAGCAATGGTCCTTGGTGAAACCTGGAGAAATGGAAAGGGGATGAATGAAAGCGAACAAGTGGGTATTGTGCCTGGGTATTATGGCTCTGTCTGCCGGATTGTGCGCACCAACGGCCAACGCCGATCTCTACTTTGAAACTGAAAGCATCTCCACCAATGTCCCTAACCGGCCGAACAGCGTCACAACCCTGAAGAGCTATTTCACCTCCAATGCCTCGCGATGGGAATTGGGAGATGGCAAGGTCATCATCCTGGACTACACTGCCATGAAGCTGTTTATGCTCGATCCCAAAGCGAAGACCTACAGGGAACTTAATCTAGACGAACGGCCGGGGCTTCCCGATACGTCAGGCGCCGGCAAGCAGAAAATGATGGACGAGGCGAGCGCCGCCGCTTCGGCGATCCAGATTACTCCGACCGATGAAATGAAAACCATCGCAGGCTATAAGTGCCGCAAGTACAACGTAAAACTTGCAATGTCGGACGGAGAATACTGGGTTTCAAAGGATGTGAAGGGCTACCAGGAACTCAAGACCCTGGGGGCTAAAGCGGCATCCATAATGGATCGCAATCCAATGCTCAAGCAGTTTAACATTGCGGGGATGTCCGAAAAGGTCGATGGTTTCCCGGTCTACACCGTGAGTCATGTGATGGGCGGAACAATTCAGAGAACTCTCAAAAATATCGAACAGAAGCCCTTGGACCCTGCGCTGTTCAAAGCCCCTGAAGGCTATACTCCAGCGCAAAAGGCGCATCGATAAGCATGAAAAACAGTAACCGTTCACCGAAATGTGTCATCTACAAGCGAGGGCAACGACTCCTGCCGAGAAAATGCGGCCATGAGATGAGTGAGAAACTGAAAAGCATTCTTCTGCCGTATATGGCAAGTCTTGGTAACGGTGAGGATTCTTTTGGAAAAGTTCTACACCGCAGGGCTGATTTTTTAAGCAGATTTTGAGGCATTGAAACGGCGGCTTGGTAGATCGGGGACTAGGCCGCCTTTTCCTCAACTACACTCTCATCATGCATGAGCGACCGGAACTCCGACAAGATAAGCTTTGCCTGCCTCGATCATGGTCTGTCTGAGAATTGCGGCGGCACTATTTGCCCGATCATCAGGAACTTCGAGAATGATTTCGTCATGTACCGTTCCGATGATCCGGCCTCCGGTATCTGCCAATCTTTGTGGGAGCAATGCCAGCGCTTTCTTTGTGATGTCTGCTGAGGTGCCCTGTACCGGCGTATTGAGCAGTTCAGTGATCTTCGCTGGGGATGGCCATCGTCTTCTCCTTTTTCGGAATACTGGCTGCGCGGAATAAATGGGTCAGGACCGTGACCTAGAGCGAGAGGACTAGGAGCGTGTCGGAATAACGGTTTTTAAAAATAGGTTTGAGAGCCGGAGTGAGCGCATCTAGTAACGATTCATCACAAGCCGGGAGGAGTTACAAGGCTCCCCCGGCTCTTGCTCATAAAGCCGGGTTGCACGTGTAACGAATCGCTTCAGGGTTTCCCCGGCCGCAGTTTAGCAAATCCCGATTCATACATCTCCAACTTGGGCATTTTTCTCCATTAACTTGCGCTGTACGTAACAAGTCCTGTAAGCAGCCGCCAGTTCAGGCTCGGCGAAAGTTCACACAGGGCGAAAGGTTGCAGTCCAAACTCCTGCGGCATAGCGCTTTGCGGATAAGTGAAGCTCGTTCAATAAACTTTCATTATCACCGGGACCGAGGTAGGCCCCCGGACGCAAAAAGGAGGGGTCTCATGAAGAAATTTATATTGCTGGCGCTGTTATCGGGATTTGTCGCCTGGGCGGCGCCCGTCCTGGGGGAGGCAAAGACGCTTGATACCAGGGTAGGGCCAAGCTAAAAGTAGGCCACTCAAGCAAAGGCTGGTTCTGATAGGCCATTTTTTCCTCTTAAAACCCTGTTTTTGCCCGAAATGATCTCTTTAAAAGCAACCGTCTCTGCTCACAGGTCCGGCAAGATCCAGAACGATGAAAGCATTTAGGTTGCCTTTTCCTAAATGCTTTCAAGAAACTGCGATGCTTGAGCCTAACTGCTCCCCGCCGTCTACGCTGTTGACATAAGAAAATTGCCCGTGCCTTGGGGCGTCATCGATTGAACCTTTGTAGCGATCCCGGACGGCTCTCTTGGTGGCTGTGAACTTGCCCTGAGCCTGTCGAAGGGTACTCTTCGCGGCGACAGAACTATGCCTGGATGTTCAGGGGTGATGGACGACGACTATAATTGCTTGCGGGAAAAGTATTGTCTTTGATCGGAACACATACGGATTCTACTTCTCCAGAACGTGAACACCCTTGACATTCGGACATTAATGTCCGATATTCTCATCACGACGGGTAACGAATTCATTCGAAGGATAAAAAAACTTGGGCAAAAGAACGGTATCCCTGTTCAGTTCATGGCACGCCGTGGAAAAGGCAGTCACGGAACTTTGTTCTATGGTTCCCGTTTCACCGTAATCCGAAACCCAAAGGATGAACTCAAGAAGGGGACGTTGCACGCCATGCTCGATCAGCTTGGTCTATGCTTAGACGATGTTTAGGAAAAAATGATGTACAACTTTATCTACCCTGCCATACTCACGCCTGAAGAAGAGGGAGGGTTCACTGTCAGGTTTGTCGATCTCCCGGAAGCCATTACTCAGGGAGAGGATATTGAGGATGCCCTCGGAGAGGCTGCGGACTGTCTAGAGGAGGCTATCGCCAATCGTATAGTGATGGGACTAGCTGTCCCAAAGCCCTCTCAAAGCAAAAAGGGGTATTATCCCGTGCTGCTGCCGGCCCAAATGGCTGCAAAGGCGGCACTCTTCGTTGCCATTCGGGAGGCAAAGATCAGTAATATGGAACTTGCGAGGCGCTTGCGTTGTGATGAAAAAGAAGTGCGCCGTCTTCTCGATCCCCGTCACACATCGAAGTTGCAACGAATCGAGTCTGCCTTGGCCGTGGTTGGTCAGAAGCTGGTAATAGGGCTTCAGGCTGCGGTTTAACTGAACCGAGTTTGATGACGGAATCCCAACCAGTCCGCGGTGTCGAGTTCGGGGTCGGGCCAAGCTAAAAGTTGGCTACTCAAGCAAAGGGGGTTCCGATAGGCCTTTTTTCCTCTTAGAACCCTGTTTTTGCCCGAAATAACCGCTTTAACGGCGACCGCAGATTACCCTCCGGCCCGCTCAGGATTGCCTTCAACGTCTGACTGGAGTTGCTGTTCCACTCTGGTTGGGTGCACTGTGGCGCCCAGCTTTGAATATGAGGATATGGAGATTGCAAGCCGGGCGGAGTTAAAGGCAAAGTATCAGCAACATCTGCAAATCATTGAGAAAATGACAAGGGATATAGAGATATGATGAGTTCTATTTTGGTCATCCGCGTGATTGGCCCGCAGGTGCTTCAAGTACCCTGGAAGCTTTGGATGCTGCTTTGCCGTTGAACTTATCCGCATCGATCACAAATCTTTCATGTGTTCCCTCCGAGATCTTGTCAACCCCGTCATGGGCTTCCAAAAAGAAGGTGAGCTTTCTCCCTTCGACTTTTTCAAGCCTGCCTCTGACAGTCACTGTAAACCCTGGAGGGGTTGCCGCAGTGTGGCTCAAATTAACCCCAATCCCGAGAGTTTGCTCGCGCGGCCAATCGATGTGAGGATTTGTAGCCCGGATACATCCCCATTCAAACAGCCCGATCATAAAGCCCGTTGCAAATACCTTCGGCATCACTTGAAATTCGCTTGATTCCGGGTAGAGATACGGCACTGTCTTTTCATCGGTAATCAAAAAGCTGAACTCGAAAGTTAGACCTGGTTTCAGTGATTCTTTCATCTTTACTTCCTTTGCTCGGTTATCACGGTAAGGGGCAACTCATCATTGCTTTTGATGAGATGCTATGCTATGGACGAAATGAATGTCAAATTAATAGATCTTAATAGAAACATTAGCTTGGTTTATATCCGTGGAATGGCAGCAAATCATAGGTTTCTACCACGCGGCCGGGCTGCGAAGTTTTACCGCAGCAGCGGAGGCCACTTTTCGAACCCAATCTGCGGTGAGCCAGCAGATCCAGGCCCTCGAGGAGGAGTTGGACTGTAAGCTCTGTGAGAGAGTGAGCAAGCGGAATCTGAAGCTTACCCCTGAGGGTGAGCGCTTCTTGAAGTTTGCGGCATTGGTTGTACAAGAATTCGAAAGCTTAAAGGAAGAGATCGAGGAGTTCAAGGGATCCAAACGTGGGCATCTCAAAATCGCCGCGCCCTTTACAACACTCTATCATCTCTTTCCTGAAGTCGTCAAGCGGTACACAAGCCAATTTCCCGGCGTTGAACTGACCCTGCTCGATCGCCGGCAGGAAAGGGTGATTGAGCTTGTGCGGAATGGGGAGATCGATTTTGGTTTTATTCTCGATCGGATGGTCACAAAGGATCTACTGACAATACGTTGGAAAGAAGTTGAAACAGTTCTGATGGTGCCTCCAGGACATCCGCTGTGTGCCTTGAGACGGGTCACCCTGAAGCAACTCGCCAAATATCCTCTCATCCTGCCGCCGAGGCATCTTGAACAAACCGGCCGCATAGCCCTTGAAGAGCAGTTCAGGGAGCTGGGTTTGGATTACCGGATCGTGATGGAGTCATCAAACGTAGAACTCAGTTCCGTCTACGTCGAGATGGGTCTTGGCATCTCCTTTGCCAGAATCGTAAGAGATCTTCCCGCTCTGAAGCAACGCAAGATCGAGTTTCTGTCTCTCAGCCATTTGTTCGAATCCGGCCACATAGCCCTGGTAATGAGAAGAGATAAGGCGATGGCCGCCCACAAAAAGGCCTTCATTGTGCTGCTTTCAGGTGAGCGGGGCATGTTGGCTTGATAAGTCGCATTCAAACGCTCACTGTGTTGGCTTCGTCGCCGGACCCTCACTTCGTTGCGGGTCTCCGCTACACGCAGGAGTTTCAGGCAATGCGTCCAGTCCGCGCCCGATCTTTTCTGAGGGCGGACCCTCACTTCGTTGCGGGTCTCCGCTACACGCAG